>NZ_SSXB01000171.1:0-1081 GCF_021698995.1 Blastococcus sp. KM273129
TGTACCCGGCCAGGACGTTGGTGACGACGGCCGGACTTGAACGCAGGAGAACCTCCGAGTGGGGTGTGGCTTGTCTAAGGCCCACATCCGCCCGGAGGTTCTCGTGTCCCACGGTAATGCCCGCACCACGTTCCACGGCCGGAAGCTGATCGTTCAGCGGTGGCAGCAGGGCTGGAAGAAGGCGCACATCGCCGCAGCGATGGGGCTCTCGCGCAAGTGCGTGCGGACCTGGATCACCCGGTTCGAGGAAGCGGGTGAGGCCGGGCTGGTCGACCGGTCGTCCCGCCCGCAGACCAGCCCTCGGCGAACGACAGCCCAGGTGGAACAGCGCGTCGTCGACCTGCGCAATGCCGAGCGTCGAGGTCCGGCCTGGATCGGGGCGCAGCTGGGTGTGCCGGCCCGCACGGTCTCTCGTGTCCTGCGCCGCCACGGGCTGCCCCGGCTGGCGGCTTTAGACCCGATGACCGGTGAGGTGATCCGGGCCTCGAAGCACACGGCGGTCCGCTACGAGCGGGCCCGGCCCGGCGAGCTGGTGCACATGGACGTCAAGAAGCTGGCCCGCATCCCCGACGGCGGCGGCTGGCGTGCCCACGGCCGCGCCGCCGGCAGCACCAGCCGGGACCGGGCCACCAAGGTCGGCTACGACTACATCCACTCCCTGGTGGACGACCACTCCCGCCTGGCCTACTCCGAAATCCTGCCCGACGAGAAGGGCACCACCTGCGCGGCGTTTCTGGCCCGCGCCGCGGCCTACTTCGCCACCCACGGCATCACCCGGATCGAGCGGCTCATGACCGACAACGCCTGGGCCTACAAGTACTCGCTGCGCGAGGTCTGCGCCCAGCTCGGAGCCCGGCAGAAGTTCATCCGACCGCACTGCCCGTGGCAGAACGGCAAGGTCGAACGGCTCAACCGCACGCTGGCCAGCGAGTGGGCCTACCGGCAGGCCTTCACCAGCAACGACCAGCGCTCCGCCGCGCTTGCTCCCTGGCTGGAGCACTACAACACTCAACGCCGCCACAGCGCCCTCGGCGGGGAGTCCCCGATCAGCCGACTGGCACCAACCTGATGGCTCGGTACA
>NZ_SSXB01000172.1:0-1058 GCF_021698995.1 Blastococcus sp. KM273129
GCGTTCGACCCCGCGGTGCTCGCCGATTCCTCCGTCGTCGAGGGGCTGCAGCTGCTGGCCGAGACCCTGCCCACCTGCGTGCCCGCGCCGCCCGCCGGGGAGGAGCCCCCGCCCCCGGCCGAGCCCGAGCCGCACGTCCCCGCGCCGGGGGTGCCCGCGCCGGTCGAGCACCCGGTCGCCCAGCCGGTGTCCTACCCGGGCTACGCGCCCACCGCCGGGGACGCGGAGGGCGACGGGCTGCCGCCGGCGGTGGCCGGCCTCGTCGTCGCGCTCGCGGCCGGTGCGGGGAGCGCCGGCTGGCTGAGGTCCCGCCGTGCGGCCGACCCGGGGGCCTGACCTCCGCACCGCCGCGGCCTTCGTCGTCGTCCTGGCGGCCGGGCTCGCGGTGCTGTGGGTCGTCACCGCCCGCCCCCCGGCCGGGGAGGACGTGTTCGCGCTGTCCGAGCAGGCGGCCGCCGGGCCGGTCGAGCCGGCCTGGCTGGCCATCCCGGCGATCGGCGTCGACGCGCCCGTCGAGCACCGCGGGACGGTGACCTACGAGAACCCGTTCACCGGGCGCACCGTCGAGGGCTACGGCGTCCCCGAGTCGATGCTGACCACCTCGTGGTGGTCCGACGGCCCGGCGCCGGGGTCGGGGCGGATGGCGGTGGTCCTCGGGCACCAGCAGGACGGGGGTGACGCCGTCTTCGACCGGCTGCACGAGCTCCGCCCGGGCGACGAGGTGGTGCTGCGCGACGCCGTCGGCGCGGCGCTGCGGCTGACCGTGCTGGCCGAGCCGCTCACCGGGCTGGACAAGGCGACCCCGGCGCTCTCCGAGGCGCTCAACGGGCACCCGGCCGAGGCCGACCTCGCCCTGGTGACCTGCGGTGGCGAGTTCGACGACGCCGCGGGGACCAGCACCGACAACACGGTGGTCTTCGCGACCGTGACCGGTGGCCCCTAGCCCTCCGCGGTGAGCCCCGCGACCTCCCCGACGACCCAGACGGCGGGGGGGCGGACGGCGTGCTCGGTGAGGGTGGCGGGCAGGTCGGCCAGGGTGGTGCGCAGGGTGCGCTGGG
>NZ_SSXB01000173.1:0-1039 GCF_021698995.1 Blastococcus sp. KM273129
GGCTGGGGGAGCGCGGGTCGGCGCGGGGTCTTCGGGGCGTCAGCGGGTGCCGACGTGGGTGATCCGGCCCAGGGGCACGGCGACGCCGCCGATCGTGGCCTCGGCCTCGGCCTTGTCGGTGGCCAGGCGGACGGAGGTGACGACGCCGGTCTGCGGGGCGCCGGTCGAGTCGGTCCAGGTGACGGTCTGGCCGACCATCGCCCCGGCGCTGCTGGAGCGCTGCAGGGCCAGCATCGAGGCGTTCTGCTTGGCGATCTCCTCGAGCTTCTCCACCTGGCTGAAGGTCGCCGTCTGCGCCATGAGCTGGTTGGTGTCGGCCGGGTTGCCCGGGTCCTGGTACTTCATCTGCGCGACCAGCAGCTTGAGGAAGGTGTCCTTCCCCATCTGGTCACCGCGGTCGACGGAGGTCGTCGCGGAGTAGGTCGCGGTGGTACCCGTGGCACCGCTCACCGCGTCCGGCATGTGGGCTCCTCGCTCTCAGACGCGCACGTCCACGCCGGACGACGTGGATCGGATCAGGGGGGCAGCACGCCCCTCTCCGCTATCGGCAGGCCGACCACCCGGTCGTGACCACCCGGCGGCCGGCTCCTGCGGCCCGCCCCGGCTCCCGGTGTCCTGCCGGGCCTGCTGCTCGGCGGCGTGCCGGGACAGCCAGGAGCCGCCCGCGTCGGCGTCCACCTCGACCCGCGACGGGGTGAGCCCGGCGGCCTCCAGGTCGCGGCGCAGCTCGGGGAGGGCGTCCAGCAGGGCCGCGCGGCCGAGCTCGTGGGCGCCGCGCAGGGTCAGGTCGAGCACGCCCTCGGCGACGGTGACCTGCAGCTGCACCGGCCCGAGGGTGTCGGGGGTGAGCACCAGCGTCATCGTGTGCGACCCGGTGCCGGCGTCGCTGAGGAGGGCCACCTGCTGGGAGAGCTGCCCGGAGACCGGCAGCGCGGCACCGGTGCCGGTGGCCGGCGTGCCGGGGACGGCGGGCGCGGCCGCCGCGGTGCCAGGGGTGGTTGTCGGGGCGGCGGGGAGCGTGAGCGGCAGCGGCCCGGCG
>NZ_SSXB01000174.1:0-1016 GCF_021698995.1 Blastococcus sp. KM273129
GATGCGGGCGCTCACTCGCCGAACACCACCACGGAGCGCAGCACGTCGCCGGCGTGCATCTTGTGGAACGCCTCCTCGACGTCGTCCAGCCCGATGGTCTCGGTGACGAACGCCTCCAGCGGGAACCGGCCCTGCAGGTAGAGGTCGACCAGCATCGGGAAGTCGCGGCTGGGCAGGCAGTCGCCGTACCAGGAGGACTTCACCGCCCCACCCCGGCCGAAGACCTCGATCGCCGGCAGCGTGATCTCCATGTCCGGCGTCGGGACGCCGACCATCACCACGCGGCCGGCGAGGTCCCGGGCGTAGAACGCCTGCTCGAACACCTTCGGGTGGCCGACGGCGTCGATGGCGACGTCGACGCCGAACCCCCCGGTGAGCGCGCGGACCGCCTCGACCGGGTCGGTCTCCTTCGAGTTGACCGTGTGGGTGGCGCCGAACTGCCGGGCCCACTCCAGCTTCCGGTCGTCGATGTCGACGGCGATGATCGTGGCCGCGCCGGCCAGCTTCGCCCCGGCCACCGCGGCGTCCCCGACGCCACCGCAGCCGAACACGGCCACCGTCTCCCCGCGCTGCACGCCACCGGTGTTGATCGCCGCGCCGACGCCGGCCATGACGCCGCAGCCCAGCAGCCCGGCGGCGGTCGGCGGGGCTGCCGGGTCGACCTTGGTGCACTGGCCGGAGTGGACCAGCGTCTTCTCGGCGAAGGCGCCGATGCCCAGGGCCGGGGACAGCTCGGTGCCGTCGGCCAGCGTCATCTTCTGCGCCGCGTTGTGGGTGTTGAAGCAGTACTGCAACTGGCCCTTGCGGCAGGCCCGGCACTCCCCGCACACCGCCCGCCAGTTCAGCACGACGTAGTCGCCGACGGCGACGTTGGTCACGCCCTCCCCGACCGCGGAGACCACACCGGCCGCCTCGTGGCCGAGCAGGAACGGGAAGTCGTCGTTGATCCCGCCCTCGCGGTAGTGCAGATCGGTGTGGCAGACCCCGCACGCCTGCACGTCCACGACCGCCTCGCC
>NZ_SSXB01000175.1:0-1004 GCF_021698995.1 Blastococcus sp. KM273129
GACCCGACCACCGCGCTGCACCCCACGGCCGGACGCTGAAGCACCCGGCCCGATGCCCCCTGCCCGCTACAGCTCTTGACTGGCGAGGCGAAAGCTAGCCGGCGGCGGCCGGCTCCCGCGGGCCCGCACCGACCGCTCCCGTCCACCCGGGGCGCGCGGCGGCGCCGGCGCCGATCAGCACCGTCGCCGCCGCGACCAGCAGGGCCGCGGCAAGGCCGGGGCCTGCCGCCAGGGCGCCGAGCGCCACGGCGCCGAGCGCCTGGCCGGCGGTGAGGCCCACGAACAGGAACGCCGCGGCAGCCGCCGCCCCGTCCGGGCGTGCCCGTGCACCCCAGGCGATCAGCACGCCGCTGAGCGCCACGAAGGCGCCGCCGAAGGCGGCCAGGGCGAGACCGGCCACCCACGGATCGCCGGGCCGCACGGCGAGCAGCGCGGTCGCGGCCGCGGCCACCAGCAGGCTGCCGCGCCAGGCGGCGCGCACCCCGACGCGCTCGACCAACGCACCGCTGACCCCGCCGAGCAGGCCCGCCGCGCCCAGGACGCACCACAGCGCCCCGCTGGTCCCGGCGGACAGCTCACCCGCCCCGGTCATCAGGTCCCGGCCGAAGGTCCAGACGCCGGCGCACCCCGCGCCCGCGATCACGGCGGCCACGGTCGGCCGGCCCAGCGCGCGCCACGGCCGGTCGGCGGGGCCGGACGGCGCGACGGGGCCCGGCCAGCGGGCCGACCGGTCGGCGGCCCAGGTGACCACGAGCGCCAGGACGGCGAACCCCAGCCAGGCCGCCCGCCAGGCATCGGGGGCGGCGAGCACCAGCAGGCCGCCGGCCACCACACCGGCCCCGGTGCCGCTGTTGACCACCCCCTGCGCACGCCCCTCGGTCTCCGGGGAGAGGGACGCGGCGATCGCGGCGACCAGCGCCGGTGTCGCGGCGCCGGCCCCGCCACCGGCGACCAGCACCCCGACGGCGAGCACCGCGGTTCCCGGCGCGACCGCCACCACCGCC
>NZ_SSXB01000176.1:0-922 GCF_021698995.1 Blastococcus sp. KM273129
GGCCGCAGGGCCCGCATCCAGCCGACCGCCTGGATCGACTTGCTCAGCCGCCAGGTCGCCGTCCCGGTCGCTCCCACCGCCGGCCGCGCGACGTGCGCCAACTCCGCGGTCTGCACACCCCCGGCCTCCACCGCCTCGGTCCACCCGGTCGGCTCGGTGATCGACGCCGAACCACTGTTCACCCCGACCCCACCGACGACCATCGCACCGGCCACCGTCGTGGTCACCTCCGGCACTGCCACGGTGCTGCGCGCGGTGGTCGACACCGACGTGCTCGCCGCGCCGTCGAACGGGCTGGCCCCATCCACCCCGCGATAGCTCGAGATCGCCGCATTCCACTTCTGCGCCGAGGACAACGTCCAGCCGTACTGGGCCGGCTCGGCCGAGGCGTCGGCCACCACCTTGTAGTAGACGAACATCCGCGCCCCGTACGTCGACAACGGCGACACCACCGTCGACCACCCCGCCGGCGCAGCACCGACCGTCGGCGCATTGTCGGCCGTGATCTCGGCGATCAGCACATCACCATCGGCCAACCCCGCCGGCCTGGGCACCGCCACCGACGTCACCGCCGTCGAGCTACCCGCCGCCGACGTCGCCCCGGCAGTCACCGCACCGGTGCCACCACCGCCACCATCGCCACCGCCGTCCGCCGGGGTCGTCACCGACACCGGCGCGGACTCCGCCGACCGGTTCCCCGCCGCATCCACCGCACTCACCGTGTAGCCGTACTCGGTCCCGGCCGCCACCGTCGTGTCCACGAACGACGTCCCACCGGACACCGCCTCGGCCACCACCGCCCCGTCCCGGGACACCCGGTAGGACGCCACCCCCACGTCATCGGTCGACGCCGACCAGCTCACCGTCACCTGCGCCGGCCCATCAGCCACCGCCGCCACACCCCCCGGCACCGACGGCGCCG
>NZ_SSXB01000177.1:0-907 GCF_021698995.1 Blastococcus sp. KM273129
GTCCCGGCCGCCCCGCCCGCGCACCGTGATCAGCGACCGGGACGGGGGGTCGCGCGGCACGTACGGTGGAGCGGTGACGGAGGCGACACGGTCCGCCGGTGGGGGCCGTGGATCACGACACGGCCTCGAGTGGTGTCCAGTGGGGGCTAGTGGGTTACTGTGTCGGCCGGTGGGGAGGCAGGGTCCCGTCCGGGGAGCTGCAGAGCCATGGGAGGACCGATGCAGGGGGTGATCCGGTGTTCGTCGGCAGCTATCAGTTGCGCCTCGACGAGAAGGGCCGGCTCGCCCTCCCCGTGCGCTTCCGCGACCAGGTGGCCGACGGCATGGTGATCAAGAAGGGCCAGGAACGCTGCATCTACGGCCTCACCATGGGCCGGGTCGCCGAGCAGAGCGCCGCGATGGCCGCGATGGCGCCGTCGGACACCGCCGCCGCGCGCATGCGCGCCCGCATGAGCTTCGGCTCCATGGTCGAGCTCGAGCCCGACAAGACCGGCCGCATCACCATCCCCGCGAGCCTGCGGGAGTACGCCCACCTGGACCGCGACGTGGTCGTGGTCGGCGTGGACACCCGCTTCGAGATCTGGGACTCCGCGACCTGGGACGCCTACGTGGCCGAGCAGGAAGCCGCCTTCGCCGACATGGAGAGCGAGGGGATGCCGACGCTGTCGTGATCCCGGGAACGCCCCACCCGCTCCCACCGGCCCCGTGCCGAACCGTTCGAGCCACCTTCCCCGCGGCTCGACCGGACCGGGCCCCAGCCGCCTTCCCCGCGGCTCGGTCCCACGACGGAGGACCGCACGGACAGCGGGCACCTGCCGGCCCCGCCGGCGGGGGGTGACCCACCGGCCCCGCGGAACCCCACCTGACGCTCTTCCCCGACGCCAGGCGGACCCGCGGGGCCGGACAC
>NZ_SSXB01000178.1:0-889 GCF_021698995.1 Blastococcus sp. KM273129
CCGGCGGCGTCCTTCACCGCGCAGGTGGCGGGTCTGTCGGTGGCGGTGGACGGCAGCGGCTCGACCGATTCCGACGGTGCCGTCGCCGGGCACGCCTGGACCTGGGGTGACGGGACGGCGCCGGGTTCGGGGGCGACCGCGACGCACACCTACGCCGAAGCGGGCTCCTACACCGTGACGCTGACGGTGACCGACGAGGAGGGCGCGACGGCGAGCGCGACGCGGACGGTGACGGTGGCCGCCCCGGACGGGCCGGCGCAGCCGCAGGTGCTGGCGGCCGACGCCTTCCAGCGGTCGGTGACCGGCGGGCTGGGGACCGCGGACGCCGGTGGCGGGTGGACGGTCCTGATGGGCGCCGCGCGGCAGGCGGTCACCGGCGGTGCTGCGGTGCTGACGGTGGGTCCGGGCAACAACGCCGGCTCCCACCTGGCCGATGTCGCGGCCACCGAGGTCGACCTGCGGACGACGGTGTCGTTCTCCCGGACGCCGGCCAACGGCACCGGGGCCTACGCCTACGTGACCGGCCGCCGGGTCGGGACGGCGCAGTACAAGGCGCGGGTCCGGGTGCTGCCCACGGGGGAGGTGGGCGTGTCGCTGGTGCGCGAGGTCGGGGGCGTGGAGACCACGCTGGGCTTCGTCACGCTGCCGGGGCTGACCTACACCCCGGACCTGCCGCTGCAGGTGCACCTGCGGGTGACCGGGACCGGCACGACGGACCTGGAGCTGACGGTCTGGCGGGCCGGTGACCCCGAGCCGACCGTGCCGACGCTGGCGCGCGCCGACGCCACCGCGGCCCTGCAGGCGCCGGGCTCGGTGGGCCTGGCGGCCTACCTGTCGGGCAGCTCGAGCAGCCCGGTCGCCGTCCGGTTCGACGACCTGCAGGTCACCG
>NZ_SSXB01000179.1:0-871 GCF_021698995.1 Blastococcus sp. KM273129
GTGTCGTACCCCCGGCCTAGCCTGCGGTCATGTCGTCGGTGGCGAGCTTCCAGGTGGGGGTGGGGGTGTCCCTGGTGGACCCGCTGCCCTCGCCCTGGGAGCTCGAGGATCCCGATCCGCGGCGGTGGGACGAGCCGTTGTCGGCGTGGCTGCCGGCCCGCCGGTCGGCGGGTGAGGCGGTCGATCTGCTGGGGCAGATCACCGCGGCCGAGGCGCGGTTGGCCGCGTTGCGGGTGGAGCTGGTGATGGACCTCGCCGCGGCCCGCCCGGCGCCTGCCGATCCGCCACCGGGCGGGGAACGCGCCGGGGACGGTGGCCCGGCCGGTGCCAGTGAGTTCGTGGCCGATGAGCTGGCGATGGCGCACAACGGCAGCCGGGCGGCGGCGGTGACGCTGCTGGAGCACGCCGAGGTGCTCACCACCCGGCTGCCGGCCACCTTCGCCCGGCTGCGGCTGGGCCTGCTGGACTGGCCGCGGGCCCGGGCGCTGGCCGCGGAGGTGGCGGCGTTCGGCGCGGACACCGATCCGGCGGTGATCGCCGCCGCCGAGGCCGCGGTGCTGCCCGGCGCGGCCGGGCTGGGCGTGGGCGGGCTGCGGGCGGCGCTGCGCGCCGAGCTGCTGGCCCGCGACGCCGCCGCGGCCGAGCGGCGCCGGAGGGTGCGGCAGCGGGCCGCCGATGTGACGGTGCGCCCGGTCGGGGACGGGATGAGCGAGCTGCGCGCCCTGCTCCCGCACCCCGACGCGCGGGCCTGCCGGGACGCGGTCGACCAGCACGCCCGGGCGGCGCGGGAGGCCGGCGACGGCCGGCCGGCCGGCATGCTGCGCGCCGGCGCCCTGACCGACCTGCTGCTGCGCCCCTGGCAGCAGCAGGT
>NZ_SSXB01000180.1:0-822 GCF_021698995.1 Blastococcus sp. KM273129
TCGGCCGGGCGCGGCGGCAACGTCACCGCCGCCGCCGAGTTCAACATCTGGTCCGACCCAGAGGCGGCCCAGGTGGTGCTCTCCTCCGCGGTGCCCACCAGCGTGCCGGCCGGCTCGTGCAGGGCACGGTCGGCGCGCAGGGCGGCGGAGGCGGGCCCGATGGCCGGCCGGCTGCTGCTCATGTCGCCTCCCGAAGTCGTGTCCGCAGCAGGGGAAGGTGCCGCGGACAAGGAGGAACGTAGGGACCGGCGGGCCCGCGGACCGGTTCCCGGGACACCCCTCCGGAACCGCGTGACCGAACCGTTGCCGGGGGCCGCCGCGGCGGCCGGTGACCCCTCCTCCGGCGCGTGTCCTTGTCGATTCGACGGGGCCCCGTGAGCGTGGAACGGGTCCCCCGGGCCATCGGTCACCTCGGGGCGGCACCGGCGCGCCCGGCGTGTCGGGGTCCGCACCCGGAGGCCGCCCGGGTCGGCCGGGGCCCCTGGGAGGATGCGCGGGTGACCGACCGCACCCCCCTGGTGATCGACACCGACCCGGGCATCGACGACGCCCTCGCCATCCTGCTGGCACTGGCCAGCCCGGAGGTCGACCTCCGGCTCGTCACCACCGTGCACGGCAACGTGGAGCTGGCCCAGGTCACCGAGAACGCCCTGCGGGTGCTGCACCTCGCCGGTCGCTCCGACGTGCCGGTCGCCGCCGGCGCGCGGAGCTCGCTGGTCCACCCGCAGCCGGAGCGCGCCGGGCACGTGCACGGGGCCGCGGGTCTGGGTGGTGTGGAGCTGGCGCCGTCGCCCGCCGCGGCCGCCCGGCGGCGCCGGATCA
>NZ_SSXB01000019.1:0-55034 GCF_021698995.1 Blastococcus sp. KM273129
ACCGATCTGCAGCTCGACCCGACCCGGGACTACCAACGCCAAGCCCCAACGTGAACGATGTCGCGGGACACCTGTGAACGGTGTCCCGCGACATCGCACTGGCGGTGGCGGTGGGATTTGAACCCACGGAGGCTTGCACCTCACACGCTTTCGAGGCGTGCTCCTTCGGCCGCTCGGACACGCCACCGCCGAAGAGACTACAGGCCCCGCTGACGGCGGAAGAAGGCGCGTAGCAGCGCGCCGCACTCCTCGGCCCGCACGCCACCGGTGACCTCGGGCCGGTGGTTGAGCCGGCGGTCCCGGACCACGTCCCACAGCGAGCCGGCCGCGCCCGCCTTCGGGTCGTCGGCGCCGTAGACGACGTGCGCCACCCGCGACAGCACGCTGGCTCCGGCGCACATCGTGCACGGCTCCAGGGTGACCACCAGGGTGCAGCCGCCCAGCCGCCAGCCGTCGCCGTGCACCTGCGCCGCCGCCCGCAGCGCGAGCACCTCGGCGTGCGCGGTGGGGTCACCGCGCTTCTCGCGCTCGTTGGCCGCCTCGGCCAGGACCGCGCCGTCCGGCCCCAGGACGACGGCGCCGATCGGCGTGTCGCGCCACTGCTCGGCGGCCGCCGCGAGCTCGAGCGCCCGCCCCATCGCCGACTCGAGGTCGGGGCTCACCGGGTGCCACCCCGGGAGCTCCGCCTCTGAGTGCCACCGCACCCAGAGGCAGAGCACGGCGGGAGCGACCTCCGGACCGCAGTCACGCGGCGCCGTCCAGCCGGAAGCCGACCAGCTCGGAGAGCTCGGCCAGCGCGACCGCGGGGTCCACCACCTTGACCGTGGCGAAGCCCAGCGCACGGGCGGGCTTGAGGTTGATCCCCAGGTCGTCCAGGTAGGCGCAGTCGGCAGCCTCGATGCGGCGACCGACGGCCTCGGACAGCCGGTCCAGTGCCCGCCGGTAGATCTCCGGCTCCGGTTTGCGCACGCCCTCGACGGACGACTCGACGACGGCGTCGAAGAGGTCGAGCACGTCACCCAGCCGGCCGCCGCGCTCCATCGGTGCCACGTTGTTCGACAGCAGCGCCAGCGGCAGCCCGGCCTCGCGCAGCCGCCGCACCGCGGCGACCATCGCCGGGCGCAGCTCGCCCTGCAGCGCGGCCAGCACCCGCGCGGCCTCGATCCGGTGGCCCCGCGCCGCGGCCTCGGCCTCGAAGGCGGCGGAGAACCCGGCGACGTCGAGCTCGTTGCGCTCGTACCGCGCCCAGGCGTTCGTGTCCGGGTCGGTCGAGTTCAGCTGCCGGATCAGCCCCTCGGGCAGGCCGGCCTCCCGCTCGTAGGCGGCGAAGGCGGTCATGGGGCTCTCGGTGAGCACCCCGCCCAGGTCGAACACCACCGCGGAGACGCTCACGAGCGCACCGCCGCGGCCAGCTCCTCGGCGAAGCCCAGGCGGGTCGCGATCCGGCCCACCATCTCGTCGGCCCACAGGTCGTCGGCGGTCACGATCGGTCGCAGCTCCTCGGCGGGCAGCCCGTCGTCGGCGAACAGGTCCAGGTCGCCGCCGGGCCAGCCGGTCTCGTCGTCGTCGAAGGCGCCCTCGGTGTCGACGCCGATGCCGTAGCGCTCGACCACCTCGGCGGCGAGCACCCACTCCAGCATCGTGGCGTCGGAGATCAGCGCGCGCACCATGCCCCCGGGACCGTGCCGCAGCACGACGAAGTACAGCCGCGAGTCGACGACGACGACGAACGGCGGCGGCCAGCCCTCGCGGCCCGGGTCGCCGAGCGCGCGCTCCAGCACCGGCAGCTCGTCACCGGCGTCGGCCGCCAGCAGCTCCACCTGCCAGCGGGAGCCGGCCCGGCTGACCCGCACCGCGTAGCTGGCCGGCCCCTCCCCCGTGCCCGCGCTCATCGCTTGCGCAGCAGGGTCAGGCCGTCGGCGAGCGGCAGCAGCGCCGTCTCCCACCGCGGGTCCGCGGCCAGCGCGGCGTTGAGCTCCACCAGCGCGCGGTCGGACTCGTCGGCCGGGTCCAGCACCCGCCCCGACCACAGCGTGTTGTCCAGCAGCACCACGCCGTTGCGCCGCAGCCGCGGGTGCAGCTCCTCGACGTAGGCGGCGTAACCGGTCTTGTCGGCGTCGACGAACGCCAGGTCGAACGTCTCCTCGACCGGCAGCGAGCGGAGCGTGGGCAGCGCGTCACCGAGCCGCAGCTCGATCCGGTCGGCCACCCCGGCGCGCGCCCAGTAGCGCCGCGCCACCGCCGTCCACCGCTCGTCGTTGTCCAGGCACACCAGCCTGCCGTCGGCCGGCAGCGCGCGGGCGATGCAGAGCGCGGAGAAGCCGGTGAAGGTGCCGATCTCGATCGCCGTCCGGACGCCGAGCGCCGCGGTGAGCAGCCGCATGAGCACGCCCTGCTCCGGGGCGATCTGCAGCGTGGGCGAGGCCTCGCCCCGCTCCGCCATCGCCGCGGTCTCCCGGATCAGGTCGGCCATCACCTCGTCCACGGGGTCGGAGGAGGCGCGGACGTAGTCGGCGAGCTCAGGGGTGAGCAGGAACGACCGGGGCGTCATGGCGCGTGGGGAGGCCGGGGCGGGCAGGTCGGCGTCATAGCCTCTGATCATGGCCGATAGCGCTGGACCCGGGGGCGCCCCCGTCGGCGGGGCGCCGTCGTTCCCGGTCCCGACCATGCCCGCGCCCCCGGTCGGCGTCGTCGGGCTCGGGCAGCTCGGCGGTTCGCTCGCCGCAGCGCTCGCTGCCGCCGGGCGTCCCGTGTCCGGCTGGGACGTCGACCCCGCCGCCCGCGACGCCGCGGCCGCGCGGGGGGTGCGGATCAGCCGCGAGCTCTCCGGCGTCGTCGTGCTGGCCGTGCCGCTGCCGGCGATGGCGACCGCGCTCGACGGGCTGGTGGTCGCCCCCGACGCGACGGTGACCGACCTGGGCTCGGTCAAGGTGCCGGTGCTCGACGCGCTCGGCCCCGCCCTGGGCGGGCGCTTCGTGGGCGGGCACCCGATGTGCGGCACCGAGCGGTCGGGGCACGGCGCCACCGACCCGGGGCTGTTCGCCGGGGCCCGCTGGGCGCTGTGCCTGGAGCCGGGGACCGAGCTGCCGCGGTGGCTGCGGGTCGCCGAGGTGGCGCTCGCCGTCGGTGCGGAGGTCGTGCCGGTCACCGCCGCCGAGCACGACGACGCCGTCGCCGCGATCAGCCACGTCCCGCACCTGCTCGCCGCCGCGCTCGCCGGTGCCGCGGCGCAGGCCGGACCGCTCGCCCTGGCCCTGGCTGCCGGGAGCTTCCGCGACGGCACCCGCGTCATCGGCAGCGACCCCGCCTTCGTCACCGCGATGGTGGAGGGCAACGCCGGCCCCACGGCGGCCGCCCTGGACCGGGTCCGCGCGCAGCTGGCCCGGCCCTGGCCCGAACTGGTCGCCGCCGGTCACGCCGTCGCCACCCGGCCGGCCGGCCGGCGCACCGTCCGCGTGCCGCTGGACCGGGCCGCGCTGCTGGCCCTCGGCCGCGCGGGCGGGGCGGTGCACCGCCGGCTGGCCGCCTTCGTGGAGGGCTGGGTCCCCGGGGAGGGGTGACCACCACCGGGCAGGGCGGACGCGGTTTCGCCGCGGCTTCCCCGGGCACGCACCCGGGCATGGACGAGCAGGACATCTTGCAGCGCATCCACTCCCTGGTGGACGAGGAGCACGCGCTGCGCGAGAGCAGCGAGCACACCGACGAGACGCGGGCCCGCATGAGCAGGCTCGAGGCCGATCTCGACCAGTGCTGGGACCTGCTGCGGCAGCGCCGGGCCAAGCGCCAGTACGACGAGGACCCCGACGAGGCCGAGGTGCGCCCGGAGCAGCAGGTCGAGAACTACCTCCAGTAGTAGAAGGACCCTCCTGCCCCCCACCGCTCGCGCGCTCGCGGCGGGCCCCTGCAGGAGGGCCGCCCACGACGGTCGCGTCAGGCGGAGCGGCGGGTGGGCTGGCCGTGCTCGGTGCCCAGCAGCGCCAGCTGCCAGAGCAGCCGGGACCGCGGGTCGGTCACCTTGCGGCCCGTCACCGACTCGATGCGCCGCAGCCGGTGCATCACGGTGTTGCGGTGGCAGTACAGGGCGTCGGCGGCCCGCGTCGGCGACCCGTCGGTGGCGAGGAAGGCCGCCAGCGTGTCCAGCAGGACCGAGCGCTCCTCCTCGGGCAGCTCGAGCAACCCGCCCAGCGACTGCCCCACCAGCCGGGAGCTGATCTCGGGCGAGTTGCTCAGCAGCGCCTCGGGGAGCCGGTCGTCGATGCTGGCCACCCGGCTCTCCCCCGCCGGCAGCGTGCGCACCGCGGTCTCGGCCAGCCGGTAGGCGGTGCCCACGGCCGGGGCGCCGTCCACGACGTCGGACACCCCGACCGGGCCGTGCGCCGAGCCGCGCAGCAGCGCCAGCAGGTCACCGGGGCGGGTGGCCCCCAGGCCGACGAGCCCCACCTGCGCGTCGCCGCGCACGCCCCACACCGAGCGCACCCCCCGCTTCAGCAGCGACTCCCCGGGAGAGCGCAGCGCCGGGGCGCCGTCGGACCCGGGCAACCCGACGACCGCCATCAGCCGGCCGTCCAGCGGGAGCCCCAGCACCTCGGCGGCGCCCCGCACGAACGCCGGGTCGCCGCCCCGGCCGTCCAGCAGCCCGTCCAGGGCCTGCTGACGTGCCTGCTCGTCGACCCCCTCGAGGCGCCGCTGCTCCAGCCGGTAGCCCTCGGCCAGGGCGGCGCACTCGGCGTCGTTGGTCCGCCAGATGGAGCCGGCGACCTCGAGCAGCAGGGTGTCGTGGTGCGCGGACCCGTCGCGGGACACCGCGAGCAGCGTCTCCCACGTCACCTGCCCGCCGAGCCGGTAGGCGCGCAGCACCGCCTCGAGGGGCAGGCCCTGCGCCGCCCGCCGCGCGCCCACCGCGCGGGCCGAGGCCACGGGCGGGGTGCCACCGCTCGCGGCGGCGGCCACCAGCGAGCGCAGCCCGGCCTCGAGGTTGGACCGGGTGGAATGCCGCAGGTCCTGCTCGGACCCCTCCACCAGCTCGCGGTAGGCGGGTTCGGTGCGGACGAGCACGTCCACCATGCGGTCGGTCATCGCGTCCAGCTGCGCGAGCAGGCGGGGGGCGAGCTCCGCGAGCCTCGTCGCCACCTCCGGGCGGAAGGGCTGCACTCGTCGACCTCCTGGCACACCGCTGACAGCACAACACGACGAGCACGGGACTGTGCTCTGCGCCCATTGTGCGGTCGGGTGCGCGGGGGCACGCGCGGCGGGGCGCAGTCGTGACCCAATCGAGGCCGGGCACGCGCCCTCCGGGGAGCCCGCCCGGGCCCGGGATGCGGCCTGCATATCGACCTGGCAACAGGTCGACGCACAGCACAACACGCTCTTGTCATCCCTGTGCGGTGCGCCCATTGTGACCGGTGACACGGTCGGGCAGTCTCAGCCGGACGTACTCGCGACCTGACCGTCACCACCCGTCCCCCGGGTTGGTGCCGCACCGATGCAGAGGAGCAGTGGGCCCCTTGGCGCAGCCGACCGGCAGCCAGCGAACACCGGAAACGACGCCCACCGCCCGGCTCGAGATGACCGGGATCAACGTCGCCTTCGGCGGCGTGCTGGCCCTCACCGACGTCTCCGTGACCGTCGAACCGGGCCAGGTGCACGGCCTCATCGGCCCCAACGGGGCCGGCAAGACCACCTTGTTCAACGTCGCCTGCGGCCTGGTGCGCCCCACCTCGGGGCGCATCGTCTGGCGCGGTGAGGAGATGCGGCGGCTCAAGCCGAGCAAGCTCACCTCGCTGGGCATCGCCCGCACCCTCCAGGGCGTCGGTCTCTTCCCCGGCATGACCGTGCTCGAGAACGTCATGGTCGGGGCGCACCGCCACGCCCGCGCCGGCTTCGGCTCGGCCCTGCTGGCCCTGCCGACGTCGGACAAGGACGAGCGGCTGCTGCGCGAGCGGGCCATGCGCGCGCTGACCGAGCTCAACGCCGGGCACTACGCCGGCCGGTACCCCGGCTCGCTGCCCTACCCGGTGCAGAAGCGGGTGGCGCTGGCCCGCGCCCTGGTCGCCGAGCCCGAGCTGCTGCTCCTCGACGAGCCCGCCAGCGGTCTGTCCGAGGACGAGATGCACGAGCTCGGCGAGCTGATCCGCTCGGTGGTCGGCCGGATGAGCGTGCTCCTCGTCGAGCACCACATGGACCTCGTCATGCGGGTCTGCGACCGGATCACCGTGCTCGACTCCGGCAAGCAGATCGCCGCCGGCACCCCGGCCGAGGTGCAGGCCGACCCCGCCGTCACCGAGGCCTACCTCGGCGACGCGGTCGACGCCGAGGCCGACGCCGCCGAGCTCACCCACGCCGACGGAGGACGCCCCCATGCCTGACGCCCACGGCAGCACCGCGCTGTCGGCAACCGGTGGCACCGGCACCGCCACCCGCCTGCTCGAGGTGGAGGGGCTCACCTCCGCATACGGGCCGGTCCGCGCCCTCGACGGCGTCTCCCTGGCGGCCGAGACCGGCCGGATCACCGCCGTCCTCGGCGCCAACGGGGCCGGCAAGACCACCCTGCTGCGCACGATCAGCGGCCTCGTCCGGCCGGTGTCGGGCCGGGTCGTGCTCGACGGCGAGGACATCACCAAGGCCCCCGTCGAGTCGATGGTGGCCAAGGGCATGGCGCACGTGCCCGAGGGCCGCGGCGTCATCGCCGAGCTGACCGTCGACGAGAACCTGCGCGTCGGGTCGCTGTTCCGCGGCAAGGTCGACCGCAGCGAGTTCGACCGCGTCTACGACCTGTTCCCGCGCATCGCCGAGCGGCGGAACAACGCGGCGCACACGCTCTCGGGCGGTGAGCGGCAGATGCTGGTCATCGGCCGCGCACTCCTGGCCAAGCCGCGCATCCTGCTGCTCGACGAGCCCTCGCTGGGCCTGGCCCCGCGGATCGTCGCCCAGATCTTCGGGCTGCTCCGCCAGCTGGTCGACTCCGAGGGCCTGTCGGTGCTGCTCGTCGAGCAGAACGCCCGCAGCGCCCTGTCGGTCGCCGACGTCGGCGTCGTCCTCAACCTCGGCAAGGTGGTCGTCACCGACTCCGCCAGCACGCTGATGGCCGACGAGGACCTCCGGCACGCCTACCTCGGTTTCTGACCCTCCCCGCACAGCCAGGAAGGCATCCTCCTCCGTGGACTACTTCGTCAACGTGACCCTCACCGGGTTGACCCAGGGCATGATCTACTCGGCCTTCGCCCTGGCCCTGGTGCTCATCTGGCGGTCGACCCGCATCGTCAACTTCGCGCAGGGCTCGATGGCCGCGGCCACGACGTTCATCGCCCTCGCCCTGATCCAGGCCGGCCAGTCCTACTGGGTCGCCCTGGTCGTCGCCCTCGCCTCCGGGTTCATCCTGGGCGCGATCGTCGAGCGGGTGATCATCCGCCCGGTCGAGGGCGGCCCCGAGCTCAACGCCGTCATCGTGACCCTCGGGCTCTTCGTCGCCATCCAGGCGTCGATCGCGATCATCTTCGGCTCGTCGTTCCAGTCCTTCCCGACGCCGTTCGGCGTGCGCGGCCTCGAGGTCGGCGACACGACCATCCCGCTGACCCCGACGAGCCTCTACATCATCGGCTCGGTGCTGCTGGTCATGGGCCTGCTGGTGGCGCTCTTCCGCTTCACCCGGGTCGGCCTGGCCATGCGCGCCTCGGCGTTCAGCCAGGAGGTCGCCCGGCTCCTCGGCGTGAAGGTGGGCGGCATGCTCACCCTCGGCTGGGGTCTGGCCGCCGTCGTCGGCTCGCTCTCCGGGCTGCTGATCGCCGGCGGGTCGTTCGTGTGGCCGGCCTACATGGACGCGCTGATCGTGTTCGGCTTCGTCGCCGCGATCATCGGCGGCCTGGACTCGCCGGTCGGCGCGATCGTCGGCGGGCTGATCCTCGGCCTGGCGCTCAGCTACGTGAGCGGCTACGCCCCGCGCGGCAGCGCGCTGGTCAACATCTCCGCCCTGGTCATCCTGATCGTCGTCCTGCTGGTGCGACCGGGTGGCCTGTTCAGCAGCGCGACGGCTCGGAGGGCATGACGATGAGCGACCTGCAGAGCCCCGCTTCCACCGGTACGGCCGGCAAGGCGAGCAGCGACGCGCCGGTCAAGGCGACCGCCGGCGGCGACGCCCCCTCGGCGCAGGCCAAGAGCGGCCGTTCGTTCCTGCCGCAGTCCACGCTGCTGCGCCACCTGCTGGTGCTGGCCGCCTGCGCCGTGCTGGCGGTGGTGGTCCTGGAGATCACCAGCCCGTTCCAGAACTCGCAGCTGGCGACGCTGACCTACTACGCCATCGCCGCCGGTGGCCTGACCGTGCTCACCGGCATGAACGGCCAGATCTCGCTGGGGCACGGCGCGCTCATGGCGGCCGGTGCCTACACGACGGCGCTGTTCCTCGACGCCGAGGAGCCGCTCCCCCTGCCGGTCATCCTGCTGGCGGCGATCGTGGTCGCCACCGCGATCGGCGCGCTGGTCGGCGTGGCCGCGGCCCGGCTGCACGGCCCCTACCTCGCCGGCGCGACGCTGGCGCTGGCCGTCGGCCTCCCCGGCCTGGCGATCTACTTCCACGACACCTTCGGCGGCGAGCAGGGCATGCGGGTGCGCGCCCCGCAGGCGCCGGAGTGGTTCGGCAGCTTCATCGACGCCGTCTCGGGCAACTCCGCGTCGAGCACGAAGTGGCTGGCCTACGTCGGCGCGATCTGCCTGCTCATCACCTACTTCTTCCTGGCCAACCTCGTGCGCAGCCGCATCGGGCGCACGTGGCGGGCGGTCCGCGACCAGGAGGTGGCCGCCGAGCTGGCCGGCATCAACCTCGGCGCGTGGCGGGTGCTGGCGTTCGTCGTCAGCGCGGCCGCGGCCGGCCTCGCCGGCGGCGTGCTGGCCATCGTCGTCCGTCTCGCGGCACCCAGCGGCTTCACCATCGTGCTGTCGCTCTCGCTGCTCACCGCGATCGTCATCGGCGGCCTGGGCAGCCTGCTGGGCGCCCTGCTCGGCTCGGCACTGCTGGTGTTCCTGCCGCCGTTCGTCACCAACCTCGGCGGCGACTTCGGGCTCAGCCAGACCGAGGCCGCCCAGCTGGCGCCGTTCGTCTACGGCGTCGTGCTGATCGTGGTGATGATCTTCGTCCCGGCGGGCTTCGTGGGCACCATCCGCCTCCGCTGGATGACCCGCAAGGCCAAGCGGGCCATGGCCCAGGCCGGCGCCGACGGCGCGAGCAGCAGGGGGTGAGGGCGACCCCCTCCATCCGCCGCACGCGACACCTGCACCCGCACCTCCACCCCACCCCGACTCCCGGGCACCGATGCCCGGGCCGCACCAGAGGAGCACTGTTGTCCAGATCCTCCCGACGTCTCATGACCACGATCGCCGCGGCGACCGTCCTGTCCACCGTCGCCGCGTGCGGCGGCAGCGACGACAGCGGCGGCGCCTCCGGCGGGGGCGGGGGCGAGAACGAGGCCTCCGACATCGGCGTCACCGAGACCTCGATCAAGCTCGGCGGCCACTACCCGCTGACCGGTGTGGCCGCCCCCGGCTACAGCGAGATCCCGACGGGCCTCGACGCCTACTTCACCTGCCTGAACCAGGAAGGCGGCGTCTACGACCGGGAGATCGAGTGGATCTTCCGCGACGACGCCTACAACCCCACCCAGACCAGCCAGGTCACCAACGAGCTCGTCCTGGAGGACGAGATCTTCGCGATGGTGAGCGGCCTGGGCACGCCCACGCACAGCGCGGTGGTCGACTTCCTCAACGACGAGGGCGTCCCCGACCTGTTCGTCTCCTCCGGCTCGCTCCTCTGGGGTGACAACCCCGAGGAGTACCCGATGTCGTTCGGCTGGCAGACCGACTACATGAGCGAGGGCAAGATCATCGGCGAGTACATCGCCGAGAACTTCCCGGACGCGCAGGTCGGCCTCTTCCTCCAGGACGACGACTTCGGCGAGGACGGCGAGGCCGGCATCCGCCAGTACATCGACGACCAGATCGTCGCGGCCGAGCGGTACACCCCGGGCAACACCAACGTCGGCCCGCAGATCGCGGCGCTGCAGGCGGCCGGGGCCGACTTCGTCGTCGGCTTCAACGTGCCCAGCTACACGGCGCTGTCGCAGCTGACCGCGCTGCAGCTCGGCTACGACCCGCAGTGGTTCTACTCCAACGTGGGTTCGGACCCGACGCTGGTCGGCGGCCTGCTCAACCGCTTCAGCGAGGGCCAGGTGTCCGACGCCGCGCTGCTCGACGGCGCGCTCACCACCGGCTACCTGCCGACGGTGGACATGACCGACAACCCGTGGATCCAGGAGTTCCAGCGGATCTGGGACGAGTGCGGCGGCGAGGGTGAGCTGACCAACTACCGCGTCTACGGCATGGCGCAGGCCTACACCGTGACGCAGGCGCTGCAGGCGGCCGGCCAGAACCCGACCCGCGAGGGCCTGGTCGAGGCCATCGAGCAGGTCGGCAGCGAGTGGGAGGGCCCGGTCTTCGCGCCCTTCCGCTACTCCGAGGACAGCCACATGGGCACGAGCGGCATGACCATCGAGCGCATCGTGGGCAACGGCTCCGAGGAGGTCCAGCCCGTCCGGGTGACCGACATCGGTGACGCGCCGATCGAGGAGTTCGACGGCGAGCCGGCCACCCCGCCGGCGAACGCCATCCCCGACGAGGAAGCCGTCAACTGAGGAGGGGCCACCCTTCTCCCTGACGGGTGGCCGTCGCAGCACCTGATCCGGCGGGCCGCCGGCCTCCTCCGGGAGGCCGGCGGCCCGTCCTCGTTCGAGAGGTGGGCCCCCGCCGGGGCGGGGACGACACTTCGCTCTCGAAGTGTGTGCGGAGTTGATCTACGGGTAGGACGCCCGCCAGGTGCGTCCGCAGGAGTGCGCACCAGGCGGCGCGCAGGAGGGCAACGGGCATGGTCGACGGACCGGTAGGCCAGGAACGCACCATCCGGCGGGCGGTGGTCACCGGAGGGGCGGGCTTCCTCGGCTCCCACCTCTGCGAGCAGCTGCTGGAACGCGGTGTCGAGGTCGTCTGCCTGGACAACTTCCTCACCGGTGCCCCCGAGAACGTCTCGCACCTGATGGAGCACCCGGGCTTCCGGCTGGTCCGCTGCGACGTCACCGACTACGTGCACGTCCCCGGACCGGTGGACCTGGTGCTGCACTTCGCCTCGCCGGCCAGCCCGATCGACTACCTGAAGATGCCGATCGAGACGCTCAAGGTCGGCAGCCTGGGCACCCTGCACACGCTGGGCCTGGCCCACGACAAGGGCGCCCGGTACGTGCTGGCCTCCACCTCCGAGGTCTACGGCGACCCGCTCCAGCACCCGCAGACCGAGGAGTACTGGGGCAACGTCAACCCGGTCGGCCCGCGCGGCGTCTACGACGAGGCCAAGCGGTTCAGCGAGGCGATGACCACCGCCTACCGGACGTCGAAGGGCACCGACACCGGCATCGTCCGGATCTTCAACACCTACGGGCCCCGGATGCGTGCCGACGACGGCCGCGCGATCCCCGCGTTCGTCAACCAGGCGCTGGAAGGCCGGCCGCTGACCGTCGCCGGGACGGGCTCCCAGACCCGCTCGATCTGCTACGTCGACGACACCGTCGCGGGCATCCTGGCGCTGGCCTTCTCCGACCACCCGGGCCCGGTCAACATCGGCAACCCCGACGAGCTGTCGATGCTGGCGCTGGCGCGCTGGATCGTGGAGCTCACCGGGTCGGACTCCCCCATCGAGCACATCCCCCTGCCCGTCGACGACCCCAAGGTGCGCCGCCCCGACACCACCCGCGCCGAGCGGCTGCTGGGCTGGCGCCCGCAGGTGACCTCCGAGGAGGGGCTGCGCCGCACCGTCGCGTGGTTCGCCTCCCAGCGGACGGCCGTGACCACCACCGCCTGACCGTCCGTCACGAATCGTGCGACCAGGGTCACCCCTTGGCGATGCGGGACACATCTAATCTGGAGCGGCGAGCTCTGGGGGAGCCGCACCCACCCCGAGTCGACCTCAGAGAGCGAGCATGGGCCGTCACGCAGATCCCGCAGCCACGCGCCGTTCGGTGCCCTTCGTGCTCGTCGCCGCCGGCCTGGCGATCGCCCTGGCCCTCGGCGGCCTGGTCTGGTGGGTGGCCGGCAGCGGCGGGTGCGACGAGGAGATCACGGTGGACGTCACCGTGGCCCCCGAACTCGGCACGCTGACCGAGGAGCTGCTGAGCTCGGTCGAGTCCCCCGACGACGCCCTGTGCGTCAGCGCCGAGGTGACCGCCCAGCAGCCGCTCCAGACCGCGGGTGACCTGGGTGCGCTCGGCGAGGACGTGCTGCCGGACGTGTGGGTGCCCGACTCGTCGCTGTGGCCGGCCCGGGTCGCCGGCGGTGCCGAGCTGGAGCAGGTCGGCTCGATGGCGGTCTCCCCCGTCGTCCTGGCCACCAGCGAGTCCGTCGTCGACGACCTCGGGTGGGCCGACGGCGGGCCCGGCTGGGCCGAGGCGCTGGGCACCGAGCGGCCGCTGGCCGTGCCGGACCTCGCCGCGAGCGCGGAGGCGCTCTCCGCGCTGGCCGCGGTGCGCAGCGCCCTCGGCGCGGACGAGGACGCCGACAACGCCGTGGTGGCCGCCGTGCTCGCCGCCGCCCGGAGCACCGAGCTCTCCGCGAGCGAGGCCCTGACGGCCGGCAGCGAGGGCGGGGGCGACGCCCCGCTGGTGCCGGTGAGCGAGCAGGAGGTCTACGCCATCCACCAGGAGGCCGAGGACTCCGCGCTCCTCGCGGTCTACCCCGCCGAGGGCTCCCCGGTGCTGGACTACCCGGTGCTGCGCGTCGGCGTGCCCACGGACGCCGAGGCGCGCGCCGTCGAGGTCGTGACCGACCGCCTGCTGTCGCAGGACGCGCAGGACGCCGTCCGCGACGCCGGCTTCCGCGGGCCCGAGGGCGATGCCCCGCCCGGCGCCGGCGGGGACACCGGGATCGCCGAGGCGGCGCCGGAGGTGCTGGCCCTCGACGCCGCGCAGGTGCAGGGGCTGCTGACCCGGCTCTCCAGCCTGGCCGCCCCGTCGCGCGTCCTGACGGTGTTCGACGTCTCCACGTCGATGGAGGCCCCGGTCAACGGCGGCACGCGGGCCACCCTCGCCCGGGACGCCGCCAAGAGCACCCTCACCCTCGTCCCCGGCGACTACGCCCTGGGCCTCTGGGCGTTCGCCTACGAGCTGGAGGGCGACCAGGACTGGACGGAGCTGGTGCCCACCCGCGAGCTGGACGCCTCCGTCGACGGGCAGACCCAGCGCGAGGTGCTCGACGAGCAGCTGGACACCATCCCCGGCCGGCTGTCCCCCGGCGGGACCGGGCTGTACGACACCACGCTGGCCGCCGTGCGCGCCGCGCGGGAGGACTACTACGACCCGACGGCGGTGAACAGCGTCCTCGTCGTCACGGACGGGACCAACGAGGACGACGCCGAGGGGACGAGCCTCGACGCCCTGCTGAGCACCCTCGCCGCCGAGGCCGACCCGGACCGGCCGGTCAAGGTGATCGGCGTGGCCCTGGGGCCGGACGCCGACCTCAGCGCGCTCGAGCAGATCGCGGAGGCCACCGGCGGTGCCGCGTACTCGGCCGTCGAGGAGGAGGACCTGCAGCTGGTCCTCTTCGACGCCCTCCGCCAGCGCGGCTGAGCCCTGCGCTCGGCCGCGGCCGAGCACGTCCGGCTGCGGCCGGGCCTCCCGCCGCGGCCGGGACCGGGCAGCGGTGTCCTCCCTCACCGCACCGCGTCCTCCCGCACCGCCCACCGCGAGGCAGGACGCGCCATGATCAGGGGACCCGGAGTCGGGTGGTGGTCGCACCGCCTCCATCAGGGGTGGTGCGGCAGCGCGTCCAGGGCGACCAGCACCTCGTCCACGGTGATGCGGGCCAGCGCGGGGTCGAGGTCGGTGCCCCACGGGTCCCCGGTGCCGTCGCCGTGCCAGAGCACCACGTGCTGCGGGCGCGGCGGCGGCCCCCACAGCGCCGGCGACACCGGGCCGAAGAGCACCACCGACGGCCGCCGGTAGGCGGTCGCCAGGTGCGCCACGCCGGTGTCGCCGCACACGACCAGCCGTGCGGCGGCCACCACCGCGGCCAGCTCCAGCGACGTCGTCCGGCCGGCGATGACGGCCGAGCCCGGGAGCCCGGCCGCCGCGGCCACCGAGCGGGCGAGCTCCACCTCCGCGGGGCCGCCGGTGATCCGCACGTCGTGGCCGCGTCCCGTGAGGTGCCGGGCGACGGCGGCGAAGCGTTCCGCGGGCCAGCGCCGGCCGGGGAACGCCGCCCCGGGGTGCACGACGGTGGCGCCGCGGACCGGCGGGGGCACGGCCGGCGCCGCGACGTCCAGCGCGTCGGGGTCGGCCTCCACGCCCAGCCCCTCGGAGACCAGCCGGCACCAGCGCCGGACCTCGTGCTCGTCGGGGTACCAGGTGGGCCCGGGGTAGCCGGGGCTGGCGAAGGTGAGCAGCCGCCGCGGGTGCAGGTCGGCGACGACGACGTGCGAGGCCGGGCCCTTGCCGTGCAGGTCGACGGCGAGCTCGGGTGGTGGCCCCGGCCAGTCCAGCGGCTCCAGCTCGCGGGCGGGCAGCACCTCGTCGACGGCGTCGATCAGGCCGGCGAGCGGCTGCAGCGCCGTCGTCGTCGCCAGCACCAGCCGGTGACCGGGCACGGCGGCCCGCACCGCGCGGATCGCGGGCACCCCGGTCAGCAGGTCCCCCAGCCCCAGCGGCCGGAGGACGACCGCAGCCGGCCTGTCCACGCTCACCGGCCGTAGGCGCGCGGTGGGCGTCATACGCGGGAGCGCTCGACCAGGGCCGTGGTCGAGTGGCCGTCGAGGTAGGGCAGGACGACGGCCTGGCCGCCCCAGCTGCGCAGCACCTCGGCCTCGGGCAGGACCGCGCCGGCGTAGTCGCCGCCCTTGGCCCAGACGTCGGGGCGCAGCCGGTCGAGCACCTGCGTGGGGGTGTCCTCGTCGAAGACCACCACGGCGTCGACGAACTCCAGCGCCTCGAGCACCCGGGCGCGGTCGGCCGCGGTGACCAGCGGCCGGGTCGGACCCTTGAGCCGGCGCACGGAGTCGTCGGAGTTGATGCACACGACGAGGCAGTCGCCCAGCCCGCGGGCGGCGCGGAGGGTGGCGACGTGCCCGGGGTGCAGCAGGTCGAAGCAGCCCCCGGTGGCGACGACGGTGCCCCCGGCCGCGCGCACCCGCGCGATGACGCCGTCCGCCCCGGGCTCGGGAGCCGCCCCCTCGACCCGCTCGTCGGCGTCCCACGCGGCCGCCCCGCCGCGGGCGACGAACGCGGAGGCGAACGCCACCGCGGCGGCCACCGCCTCGCCGGTCACCGCGCCGTCGGCGAGGGCCAGCGCCGCGGCCGCCGCGAACGAGTCACCGGCGCCGCAGGGGTCGCCCCCGGTCACCGCCGCCGCGGGCACGACCATCGGTGCCCCGGTGCCGTAGGAGAGCAGCGCGCCGCGGGCACCCATCGTCACCGCGACCGCGCCGACGCCCCAGTGCCGGATGAGCGCCTCCGCGCGGGCGCCGGCAGCGGCGAGGCCCTCGCCGTCGACGGCCGGGACCACCCGGGCCGCCTCGGCGCCGTTGGGCGTGACCAGCCGCGCGCTGGGCACCGGATCGGCACCGCGCGGGTGCGGGTCCCAGACCACGGGACCGCGGGCCTCGGCCAGCGCCGCGCGCACGGCGGCGTCGGCCGTCGTGCCCCGGCCGTAGTCGGCGACGAGGACGGCGGCGGCGTCGCGGATCGCCTCCGCGGCCGCGGCCGGGAGCTCGCCGAGCACGGCGACGGGCGCGCCGCTGTCCAGCCGGGCGACGGAGTGGTCGCCCACGCGCACCCGCTGCTTCACGGCGGTGCCGCCCGTGGCCGGGATCTCGACCAGCCGGACCCGCCCGGCGAGCAGGGCCCGCAGCCGGTCGGCGTCCTCGTCGGCGTCCATCGGTGTCACGAGCACCACCTCGCGCGAGCCCGCCGCGGCGGCGATGACCGCCGCCAGCGCTGCGCCCCCGGGGCGCTCCCGCCGCTCGACGTCCTCCACCACCGGCACCGGGGCGTCGGGGGTCAGCCGCGACGCGGTGCCGACCAGGTCGACGTCGAGCAGCGCGTCGCCCACGACGACCAGCGGCCGGCCGCTCACTTCGCCGCCTCGAACGTCGGCCCCGTGGGCACCCGGGGCGGTTCGGCCAGCACGGCCGCGTCGAAGGCGGCGCAGACCAGGTGCAGAGCGGCCAGGTGGCACTCCTGCACCGTGGCGGTCCACGGGGAGTCGATGCAGACCGCGTCGTCGGCCGCGGCGGCCAGCGGGTTGGGCGCCGGGCCGGTGATCGCGAGCGTGGTGATGCCGCACTCGCGGGCGCGCCGGGCCGCGGCGACCGCGTTGGGTGAGCGGCCCGACGTCGACAGCAGGACCAGCACGTCGCCGGCGCGGCCGTGCGCCTCCACCTGCCGGGCGAACAGCTCGTCGGCCGGGTAGTCGTTGGCGATCGCGGTCAGCGAGGAGGTCTCCGCGGTGAGGCAGATGGCGGAGAAGGGCGGGCGGTCGGCGCGGTAGCGGCCCACCAGCTCGGCGGTGAGGTGCTGGGCCTGGGCGGCGCTGCCGCCGTTGCCCGCGGCCAGCAGCCGGCCGCGGGACGGCCCGCAGAGGACGTCGGCCAGCAGCCGGCCCCAGCGGTCCAGCACCGGCAGCTGCTCCTCCAGCGAGCGCAGCGCGTTGCGCAGCGAGGCGACGTGGTCGGCCCCGGTCAGGTGCGTGCAGGTGTCCGGCGCCGGGACCTCGACGACGTTCTCGAAGAAGGAGTGCGGGCTGACGCTCATCGGGCGACCTCCACGGGGCTGCGCCGGGTGAGCACCTGGCGGTAGACGGTTTCGGTGTCGGCGACGACGCGCGCCCAGCGGTAGCGGGTGCGGGCCCGCTTCACGCCCGCGGCGCCGTAGGCGGCGCGCCGCTCGTCGTCGGCGAGCAGCGCGGCGAGCACCGCGCCGAGGCGCTCGGGGTCGCGCGGGGGCACCAGGTCGCCGGTGACCCCGTCGACGACGGTGTCCTGCAGCCCGCCGACGGCCGTGGCCACGACCGGCCGGGCGCAGGCCATGGCCTCCAGCGGGGTGATGCCGAAGGGCTCGTACCAGGGGACGGCGAGGACGACGTCGGCCGAGCGGATCCACGCCGGGACGTCGGCGCGGGCCACGGCGCCGGTGAACACCAGCCGGTCGGCGACCCCGGCCTCGCCGGCGAGGCCGCGCAGCCGCCGCACCTCGGGGTCGGCGTCGAGCTCCCCCGCCGGGGGGCCGCCGACGACGACGAGCTCGGCGTCGGGCACCGCGCACAGCGCCCGGACCGCGTCGTCCTGCCCCTTGCGCTCGACCAGCCGGCCCAGGACCAGGAGCCGCTTCCGGTCGCCCCGCGCCGCGACCGGGCCGCGGGGCGTGAACACCGAGGTGTCGACGCCGCAGGGCACGATCGAGACGCGGTCGCTGGTCAACCCCAGGCGGCGCAGCTCGAACACCTCGTCGGAGCAGGTGGCCACCACGTGCGCCACGTCGCGGCACAGCCCGCGTTCCAGGTCGATCCGCTCGGCGGGCGAGGTGTCGGCGTCGCCCTGGTGCCGGCGCTTGACCGAGCCGAGGGCGTGGAAGGTCTGCAGCACCGGCACCGGCGCGAGCAGGCTGGCCGAGGCCTCGACCGACGCCAGGCCGCTCATCCAGAAGTGCGCGTGCACGACGTCGGGGGGCTGCGCCGCCCAGCCGTGCCGCAGCACCCGCGCGAAGGCCGGCATGTGCTGGAGCAGCTCGTCCTTGGGCAGCGGCTCGGCCGGCCCGGCGGTGACGTGGACGACGTTGTACCCGTCCTGCACGACGACCCGCTCGGGCAGCGACGGGTCGTCCCGGCGGGTGTGCACGGTCACCTCGTGACCGCGCTTCGCCAGCCCGGCCGCCAGCGCCGCGACGTGCACGTTCTGCCCGCCGGCGTCGACGCCGCCGATCGCGGCGAGCGGGCTGGCGTGCTCGCTGACCAGATCGATCCTCACCGGGTCACCTCCTCGAGGAGCGCGTCCCAGTCGTGCAGGAAGCGCGCCAGGCCGTAGCGCTCCAGTGCGGCCGCGCGGGCGGCCTTGCCGGCCAGCCGGGCGGCGTCCGGGTCGTCGAGGAACCGGCGCACCCCCTGCCAGAGACGATCCGGGCGCGTGGAGATGACGCCGGCGTCGGCGGGCACCGCCTCGACCACCTCGGTGGTGGCCAGCGCGACCACGGGCATGCCCAGGTGCATGGCCTCCAGCAGGGAGAGCCCGAGCGACGTCCAGCGCACCGGGTGCACGTACACCCGGCGACGGGCGAGCTCGGCGTGCATGGCGTGCTGGGGCGGGTCGTCGAACAGGGTCACCCGCGCCGGGTCCAGCCCGTGCTGCTCGTGCAGGCCGGCGAGCCCCATGCCGAAGACGTCGACGGGTGCGACCGCGGCCAGCCCGGGCAGCAGGTCGGCGCCGACGGTGCGCCCGCGGCGGACCGGCTCGTTGGTGACGACGGCGGCGTGGCCCAGCTCGCCGGTCCACCGCTCCCCCGGGTCGACGATGCCGTGCTCGATCACCGTCGTCGGCGCCCGGCCGTTGTCGTAGAACAGCTCGTTGAAGTGGGTGACGTGCGCGATCGGGATGTCGTCGCGGTCGGCCAGCGGGTGCCGGGTGTGCGGGACCGGACCGTCCCCCGGCTCCAGACCGGGCGCGTTGTGCTCCAGGAACACCGCGGGCAGGTCGCGGCCCGGTTCGCGCCCCAGCCACTCGCGGCACAGCTCGAGGTCGCGCCGGCGCTGCAGCACCACGACGTCGGGCTGCTCCTCGTCCCGCAGCCGGGCGGGGGTGACCTCCCGTGCCGACGCCGGCCAGTCCCAGGTGCGGGCCCGGCCGAGCCCGTCGCCGTCGCGTCCCGGCGTCACCGGGAGCAGGTACTCGTGGCGGCCCTGGACGAACGCCGTCGTCCAGGAGCCGTGCACGTGCCAGATCAGGATCTTCACGCTCTCACCCAGGTGCTCGTCGCCACCTCGCGGGCTGCGCGAGGGGTGCGCTCGGCGGCCGGCTGCTGGACCGCGAGCAGTTTCTCCACCGCGGCGACCACGTCGGAGGCGGTCACCTCGGTGAGGCAGGGGTGGCCGGGCACGGGGCACTCGCGGGCCCGGGTGCCGGCGCAGGGGGCCGACTGGTCGCCCAGCAGCACGGTGGGCACGCCGTAGGGCGCCCAGCGGGCGGCGGGGACCACCGGCGAGAACAGCGAGACGACGGGCGTGCCGACGGCGGCCGCCAGGTGCGCGGGGCCGGTGTTGCCGACGACGACCGCCGCGGCCCCGTCGAGCAGCGCGGCCATCTCGGCCAGCGAGGTGGCCCCGCCGAGGTCCACGCCGCGGTGCCCTGCGACGGCGGCGGTGAGCTCCCGCTCCCCCGGCCCGCCGGTGACCAGCACCCGGTGGCCGGCGTCGGCGAGCGCCTCGACCGCCTCGGCGCAGCGGTGCGCCGGCCAGGCGCGGGCCGGCACCGAGGCGCCGGGGTGGACGACGACGTAGCCGGGTGGGTGCGCGACCGGGGGCAGGGGTCGTCGCACCGCCAGCCGGCCGTCGTCGCCGGCCGGCAGCTCGAACCCGGCGGCCCGGGCGAGCGAGAGCGCCCGCTCGGGCTCGGGCAGGTCGTCCTCGACGCGGTGGCGGACGTCGAGCAGCGTGCCGGGGTAGTCCACGCTGATCGCCGAGATGCGGGGCACGCCCGCCGCGCGCAGCACCAGCGCCAGGGGCAGGGGCGACTGGTGGAACGACGTCGAGATGACCGCCTCGCCGGGCGCGAGCGCCCGCACGCGCTCGGTGAGCGCGGCGAGGTCTTCGGCGGCGACGGGCGGGGGGTCGCCCAGGATCCAGGGGCAGGCCCAGGTCCAGACCTCGTCGACGCCGGGGAGCAGGCCGGCCGCCGCGGCGCCGGCCGGACCGGCGAGCAGCACGACACGGTCGGCGCCGTGGGCGACGGCCCGCACGAGGGGGCCCTGGAGGAGGACGTCGCCGGCGTTGTCCAGCCGGGCGACCAGGACGGTCCGCCGGGCGCTCACCACAGCCCGGCCAGGACGTCGTCGACCGCCTCGGGCAGGGTCGCGGCCCGCTGCGGTGCCGCCGCCACCTCCTCGCGGCGGGTGACCGGGGTGGGCACCAGGATGCTGCGGGCACCGGCGGCGGCCGCCGCCTCGACGTCGGCGCCGATGTCGCCGATGACGACGCAGCGGGCCGGGTCGACGCCGAGCTCCGCGCACGCGGCCAGCACCATGCCGGGCGCGGGTTTGCGGCAGTCGCAGCCGTCGTCCGGGCCGTGCAGGCACACCTGCACCGTCTCGAAGGGGCCGAGCAGCTCGTCGAGCCGCTTCATGCAGGCGTCCACCTGGTCGGTGGTGATGAGCCCGCGGGCGACGCCGGACTGGTTGCTGACCACGCCGACCCGCACCCCGCGGGCGCGCAGCCGGTCGAGGGCCTGCTGGGCCCCGTCGACCGGCCGCACCCACTCGGGGTCGCCGTTGTAGGGGAAGTCGTGCACCAGCGTGCCGTCGCGGTCGAAGAGCACCAGGTCGGGCAGGCCGCGCCACCGCCGCACGCCCACGTGCTGGACCACCCCGCGCAGCCAGTGCCAGGTGGCCAGCGGCGGGATGAGCGCGCTGGTGGCCAGCATCGTCGTCACCTCGGCGCGGTCGCGCGGGCCGGGGGCGATCCGGCGCCAGGCGAACTCCGCGGTACCTGCGGCCCAGGCGGCCGCCGCGGCGAGCGCGGCCCGGGGGCGGCGGGCCGCGGCCAGGCCCACGGCGGCCAGGGCGGCGGCGGTGACCGCCGTGTGCTGGGGGCGGCGGCCGAGCGCGGCGTCGGCCCGGTCGCGCCAGTCCGGCCCGTGCAGCCGGCGCATGAGCACGTCGTCGGCGTTGCCCGCCTGCACCCGGACGCTGACCCAGCGGTCGGCGGGCCGGACCGGGTGGGTGATCCACCGCTCGCCGCGCACCAGCCGGGAGCCGGTGTCCATGACCCGCAGGGCGAGGTCGGAGTCCTCGCGGAAGGCCCGCGGGAAGCGCTCGTCGAAGCCGCCGACCGCGGCGAGCGCGCTGCGGCGGTAGGCCAGGTCGGCGGTGATCCAGCTGGAGGTGGCCAGGCCGGCCGTACCGCGCTCCCAGTCGGTGGGCCGGCGGCCCTCGGGCAGCGGCACGCGGACCCGGCCCTGGCTGCCGCCGACGTCCTCGGGCAGGTCCGCCAGGTCGGCGGCCAGCCGCTCGTACCAGTCGGGATCGGGGACGACGTCGTCGTCGAGGAAGGCGATCCACCCGGTGCGGGCGGTGCGCCACCCCAGGTTGCGGGCCCGGGCGGGACCGCCTCCCCCGGTGCGCACCACCCGGACCGGCGGCAGCCCGGGGCGGTCGGGTTCCAGCGGCGCCCCGGTGGGGCGGTCGTCGACCACGATCAGCTCGGCCGGGCGCGGGCCCGGGGCAGCGGCGAGCGCGTCGAGCAAGACGTCGAGGGAGGGACGTCCGATCGTCGGCACGACGACGGTGCACTGCGCGAGCATGATCGCGTCCTGCCCGTTCTCGTACGGGCGAAACACTACGGGCTTGAAGTGTTCCCGGCGGGCAGGCGAACGGGGGATGCCGGGCGCTGCACCGGCCCGGCGCGGGACGGGCTCGCGGCCCGGCCCGTCCGGGCGTGGACGTGGACCGGCGCTCCTGACGCCGTGGCCCTCTGCCCACGCAGGCGGGGCGGAGCGCTACTGCCCCCGGAACGGCTGGAGGGCGGGCACCAGCGGCCACCGGCCGGCGGGAGCGCGCCGCCCGGCGGGAACACCGGCCTGCGGGAGCGCCGGCTGCGGCCGGCACCCGTCCGTGGGCGGGCGCGGACCGCGGCACGCACCGTCCGGCCCGCGCGGACGGGTCACCGGACCGGCGGCGCCAGGACGGTCACCTCGTCCGCGTAGGCCAGCGGCGCGGCGGTGCGCCGCTCGAGCTCCTCCCGGGTGAGCCCCTCGACCATCTCCCGCACGAGGAACCCGGCCGGGGTCACGTCGATGACCGCGAGCTCGGTGTAGATGCGGTCGACCACCTGCGCGGCGGTCAGCGGGTAGGTGCACTCCGGCAGCAGCTTGGGCCGGCCGTCGGGCGTGGTGTGCATCATCAGCACCAGCACCCGCTTGGCGCCGACCGCGAGGTCCATCGCGCCGCCGACCGCCGGGGGCAGGTGCGCGTCGTCGGTGGCCCAGTTCGCCAGATCGCCCTGCGCGGAGACCTGGAAGGCGCCGAGCACGGTGACGTCGATGTGGCCGCCGCGCATCATCATGAACGAGTCGGTGTGGTGGAAGTAGGAGCCACCGGGCACCAGCGTCACCGGCGCCTTGCCGGCGTTGATCAGCTCCCAGTCCTCCTCGCCGGCGGCCGGGGCCGGTCCCATGCCGAGGATGCCGTTCTCGCTGTGGAAGACGATCTCCTTGCCGGCGGAGACGACGTCCCCGACGAGCGTGGGCATGCCGATGCCGAGGTTCACGTAGGAGCCGTCGGGGATGTCCTGGGCCACCCGGGCGGCCATGCCGGTGTGCGACAGCGGGGTGGCCGTCACGCCGCCACCTCCACGACCCGGTCGACGAAGATGCCCGGGGTCACGACGGCCTCGGGGTCCAGCTCACCGAGTTCGACGAACTCCCGCACCTGCACCACGGTGAGCTCGGCCGCGGTGGCCATCGTGGGGCCGAAGTTCCGCGCCGCCTTGTTGTAGACCAGGTTGCCCCAGCGGTCCGCCCGCAGCGCCTGCACGAGCGCGACGTCACCGCGCAGCGGCTCCTCGAAGACGTGCCGTCGTCCGCCGATCACGCGCACCTCCTTGCCGCGGGCCAGCAGCGAGTCCGCGCCCGCCGGGGTGAAGAAGCCACCCAGGCCCGCCCCGGCGGCGCGCATCCGCTCGCTGAGGGTGCCCTGCGGCACGAGCTCGAGCTCGATGTCCCCCGCCCGGTAGAACTCCTCGAACCAGATGGAGCCGGCCGACCGCGGGTACGAGCAGATGATCTTCCGCACCCGCCGCTCGCGGATGAGCGCGGCGACGTCGGTCTCCCCGCTCCCGGCGTTGTTGGTGACGATCGTCAGATCCTTCGCGCCCTGCTCCAGCAGCGCGTGCACCAGTTCGACCGGCACCCCCGCGGCCCCGAACCCGCCCACGAGGACGGTCGCGCCGTCCTCGACGCCCTCCACCGCGGCGGCCAGCGAGCCGACCCTCTTGTCGATCACTGCGCCTCCGGTGGTGCGGCGTGACGAGGTGCCGGGCAGGAACGGTCAGCCGCGGTCAGGGCCCGGCCCCCCGTCCTGCGCCTTCGGGGCGGTCGAACCCGGCGCGCCGGTGGAACCGGAGCCCTCCCGCGGCGCCCCGGCCGGGGCGCCCGCCGCGTCGTCGGTGTTCTCGTAGCCGGGCGTGCCCTCGGGCTCGGCGGTGGTGCCGGTCGCCGCGAGGTCCTCCTCGCCCGGCATCGACGGACGGCTGCGACGCCGCCGGCGGCGGATCCCCTGGACGGTGCTCCAGATGACCACCAGCGCCATCAGGGCGAACAGCGTGCCCGACATGGGCCGGGTGAAGAAGATCGACACCTCGCCGCCCGAGATCAGCATGGACCGGCGGAACGACTCCTCCAGGATCGAGCCGAGGACGAACGCCAGCACCAGCGGCCCCGGCTCGAAGCCGGTCTTCTTCATCAGCCAGCCGATGATGCCGAACACCAGCACGACCCACATGTCGAAGACGTCGTTGTTCACCGAGAAGACGCCGGCCATCGTGACCAGGAGGGCGAACGCGGCGAGGATGCCGGCGCGCACCCGCAGCAGCTGGACGAAGAACCCGACGAGCGGGATGTTCAGGGCCAGCAGCATCAGGTTGCCGACCGCCATCGAGGCGATGACGCCCCAGAAGATCTCGGGCTGCTGGTCGATCAACTGCGGGCCCGGCTGGACGCCGTTGAGCAGCAGCGCGCCGAAGATCAGCGCCAGCACGACGTTCGGCGGGATCCCGAGGGTGAGCAGCGGGATGAACGCCGAGGTGGACGAGGCGTTGTTCGCCGTCTCGGGGCCGGCGACGCCCTCGATGGCGCCCTTGCCGAAGCGGGTCGGATCCTTGGCGCGGCGCTTCTCCATCCCGTAGGAGGCGAGCGAGGAGATGACGCCACCACCGCCGGGGAGCACCCCGAGGAAGAAGCCGAGCACCGAGCCACGGGCGATCGCGCCGGAGGAGTCCTTGAAGTCCTTGCGGCTCGGCCAGATGTCCTTGATCTTGCTCTTGAGCGCCTGCGCCTTCTCGGTCTTCTCGACGTTGTAGAGGATCTCGCCGACGCCGAAGAGGCCCATCGCCACGGCGACGAAGTCGAAGCCGTCGAACAGCGAGATCGACCCGAAGGTGAAGCGGTTGGTGCCGGTGATCAGGTCCTGCCCGACCGTGGCCAGCAGCAGGCCGAGGGCGGCCATGGCCAGGCTCTTCACCGGGTGGCGGGTGCCGAGGTAGGTGACCAGCAGGATGCCGAGCGCGGTGAGGGCCACGTACTCCGGGTCGCCGAACTCGACCGCCAGGTCGGCCAGCGGTGGCGCGAGCAGGACCAGCCCGACGATGGAGACCGTGCCGCCGATCCAGGAGCCCACCGCGGCGATGCCGAGCGCGGGGCCGGCCCGGCCCTGCTTGGCCATCTGGTAGCCGTCGAAGGTGGTGACCACCGAGGCGGCCTCGCCGGGCAGCTGCAGCAGCACCGAGGTGATCGTGCCGCCGTACATCGACCCGTAGTAGATGCCCGCCAGCATGATGACGGCGGTGACCGGCTCGATCTCGTAGGTGATCGGCAGCAGCAGCGCGATGGTCGCCGTCGGCCCGAGACCGGGCAGCACGCCGATGACCGTGCCGATGAGCACGCCGATGAAGACGTAGAGCAGGTTCGTCGGGTCGAGGGCGACCGAGAAGCCCTGGCCGAGACCATCGAGGATGTCCATGCCTCAGCTCCCCATCGGTGCGAAGACGACGCCGTCGGGGAACGGCACGGACAACAGCTCGACGAAGACGAAGTGGAACGCCAGCGCGCCGAGGACGGCGAGCGGGACGGCCCAGCGCCACGGCTCCCGGGCGAAGATCCGCAGCCAGAACAGCAGCATGAGCATCGCCGAGACCAGGAAGCCGATCGTCTCGAACAGGATGATGAACACCGCGAGGCTGGCCAGGCCCAGACCGATCCCGAGCGTGCCGCGGGTCCACGGCTCGTAGTCCTCGGGGTCGTCGATGAACAGCACCACCACCCCCGTGACGGTGAGCAGGGTGGCCACGATGAAGGGCCAGAGGCCGGGGCCGGGCGCGCTCAGCTCGCCGAGGCCGAGGTTGCGGGCGCCGAGCATCGCGGCGGCACCGAAGACCACGAGGATCAGCGGCGCGAGCCGGTGCAACTGCTTGGTCATCGATTCTCCGGGGGAAGGCACGTGCGCGAGCGGTCGGCGGCGGGGACCGGCCGGGGCCGGTCCCCGCCGCCGTGGGGGATCACTCCTGCAGGATCGGCCCGTAGGCCTCGACGATGTCGTCGATGCGGGCGGAGAACGCCTCGCTGTCGATGAACTCGTCGGGGACGTACTGCTCGCCGAGCTGCTCGCGGACCTCGTCCTTCTGGAGGCAGGTGTCCACCGTCTCCTCGAGCGTCGAGACGACGCCGTCCGGCACGCCGGCCGGGGCGGCGAGGCCGAAGACCGAGACGCTGCTGGTCAGCTCCTCGAAGCCCGACTCGGCCAGGGTCGGCGCGTCGATGTAGTCCACCGGCTCGGCCGGGCTGACCGCCAGGGGCACGAAGCTGCCGGCGTCGATGTTCTCCAGCACGTCCTGCGAGCTGTTGATGAAGATGGCGTCGACGTTGCCACCGAGGATCGCCGTCGTCATCTCGGCGTTGCCGGTGAACGGCACGGGGGTGACCTCGACGCCGTACTCCTCGGCGAGCCGACGCAGCTCCATCGCCTGCGAGGTCGTGGTGCCCGGGACGCCGACGTTGAGCTCGCCCGGGTTCTCCTCCGCGTAGGTGAAGAACTCCTCGGCGGTGGTGAACTGCGAGCCCTCGCCGACGATCAGGGCCGACGGGATCTCGGTGACCGCGGCGATCGGGACGTAGTCCTCGTTGGTGTAGCCGACGTCGTCCTGCAGCGGGTTGGTCGCCGACGCCGGCACCGCGATCAGCGACAGCGTGTAGCCGTCGTTCCCGCCGGCGATCATCGCCTGCATGCCGACCGAGCCGGACGCGCCCTCGCGGTTCTCCACGACGACGGTCTGGCCCAGCTCCTCCTCGAGGCAGCTGCCGATCGTGCGCGCGGCCAGGTCGGTCGGGCCACCGGCGGCGTAGGGGACGATGAGGTTGATCGTCTCGGTCGGGTAGTCCGACGCCGCGGCGTCGCCGCCGCCACCACCGCCGGTGGTGCTCTCCCCGTCGTCGCCACCGCAGGCGGCGAGGGTCAGCGTGGTCGCGGCGATCAGGACGGGCCAGGTGGAGCGGGAACGGCGCATGGGTTCCTCCGGTGGTCGGGGGCTGGTCGTACGGGCGTCTGGTGCGGGAGCGTCAGCCGAGGATCGGTTCGTAGACCTCCTGCGTGCGGTCGAGGACCTCGGCGAGCTCGTCGGCGCCGGCGAACTCCTCGAGGACGTACTCCTCACCGAGCTGCTCCTGCACCTCCGGCTTCTCCAGGCAGGTCTGGAGCGTCTCCTCCAGCGTCGAGACGACGTCGTCGGGCAGGCCGGCCGGACCGGCCAGGCCGAACGTCGAGCCCGACAGCGTCAGGCCGTCGTAGCCCAGCTCCTCGAACGTCGGGGTGTCGGGCAGCCAGGACAGCCGCTCCTCCGGCGAGGCCACGAGCGGGACGAAGGCGCCGGACTCGATGTTCTGCACGACGTCGCTCGAGGCGTTGATCAGCACCGCGTCGACGTTCCCGCCGAGGAGGGCCGTGGTCATCTCGGCGTTGCCGTTGAACGGGACGGCGGTGACCTGCACGCCGTGCTCCTCGGCCAGCCGCTGCAGCTCGATGGCCTGGGGCGTGGAGGCGCCGGGCGTGCCCACCGTGATCGTGCCCGGCTCGGCCTCGACCGCGGCGAAGAAGTCCTCCGCGGAGGCGTAGGGGGAGTTCTCGCCCACCGCCAGCACCGACGGCACCTCGGTCATGACCCCGACGGGGGTGATGTCGTCCTTGGTGTAGCCCACCTCGTTGGCCAGCGGCGTCAGCACCATCGTGCCCGCGGTGACCAGGGAGAGGGTGTACCCGTCGGGCTCGGCGCCGACCAGCTCCGTCGTCGCCAGCGCACCGGAGCCGCCCGGCAGGTTCTCGACGACGACCGTCTGCCCCAGCTCCTCCTCGAGGCAGGCGCCGACGGTGCGCGTGGTCAGGTCGGTCGGGCCACCGGCGCCGTAGGGGACGAGCATCCGGATCGACTCCGTCGGGTAGGACGACGCCTCGCCGCCACCGCCGCCCTCGGCAGCGGTGCCGCCACCGCTGTCGTCACCGCCGCAGGCGGCCACCAGACCGATCAGGGCCACGCTCGCGAGGCCTGCCGAGATACGCATGCTTCTTCCCCCCAACGGTCACCGCTGACCGGTCTGCCCGAGCCGGGACGCACCCGGCTCGTGGTGTGGATCACCTGGATACAAGCACAGCGCCGGAACGCGCATCGCCCCGGGAGGCAACGATCCGGACTCGGTCAGCTGACGGACAGCACGGCGTCGATCACGTGCGGTCCGGGCTGCGAGACGGCCCGGCGGAACTGCTCGGCGAACTCCTGGGCCGTCGTCGCGCGGCTGCCCGGGACGCCCATCCCGGCGGCCAGCGCGACGAAGTCGAGGTCGGGCCGGTCGAGCTCCAGGAGGTCCCGCGAGCGCGGCCCGGAGGCCTGCGCCCCGACGTTGCGGAGCTCGCCCTCGAGGATGCGGTAGGAGCGGTTGCTGAACACGACCGTGGTCACGTCGAGCCGCTCCCGCGCCTGGGTCCACAGCGCCGAGATCGTGTACATCGCGCTGCCGTCGCCCTCGAGGCTGACGACCCGCCGCCCGGGGCAGGCGACGGCGGCCCCCGTGGCCACCGGGAGCCCCTGGCCGATCGCGCCGCCGGTGAGCGTGAGCCAGTCGTGCCGCGGCGCCCCCGCCGTCGGGAACGGCATCTGCCGGGTGGAGGTGACCCCCTCGTCCACGACGACCGCCCCCTCCGGCAGCAGGGCGCCCAGCGCCGCGCCGACGGCGTCCGCGGTGAGCGGGCCGGTGGGCAGCTCCGGCCGGTCGAGGGGCTGCAGATCGGGCTCCACCCCCGGCGCCACGAGGTCGGCCAGCCGGTCGAGCGCGCCGACGACGTCGTCCGCCCCCTCGGCGAGCACGTGCACCTCGCACCCTTCGGGGACCAGGCTGCTGGGGCGGTCGGGGTAGGCGAAGAACTCGACCGGCGGGCGCGCCCCGACGCAGACGAGGTGCCGGACGCCGGCCAGCCGGGCGGCGACCTGCTGGCCGGCCCGGGGCAGCCGCTCGACGGGCGGCAGGCCGGCCCCGCGCTCGAGCCGGGCGGGGAAGGTCTCGCAGAAGAGCGCCGCCCCGGTCGCCCGCGCGATCCGGCCGGCGGCCCGCAGCCCCGGCTCCCTCGTCGCGGCCCCGCCCACCAGGACCGTGCAGGGCTCGCCGGAGCCCAGCAGCGCGGCGACGCGGGCGACGGCGTCCTCCGGCACGGGCCGGGGGCCGCCCGCGGGCTGCGGTGCCGCGGGCGCCGCGCCCTCGGACCACGAGACGTCGGCGGGCAGGATCAGCGTGGCGATCCCGCCGGGGGCGGTGCGGGCCGCGGCGATCGCCTCCGCCGCGTCGGCCGCCACGTCCGCGGAGGTCTCCGAGCGGCGCACCCACCGGGACACCGTGCCGGCGAGGGCGTCGATGTCGGAGTCCAGCGGGGAGTCGTACTGCTTGTGGTACCCGGCGTGGTCACCCACGACGGGGACCATCGGCGTCGCGGCACGGCGGGCGTTGTGCAGGTTGGCCAGCCCGTTGGCCAGCCCCGGCCCCAGGTGGAGGAGGACGCCGGCGGGCCGGCCGGTCATCCGGCCGTAGCCGTCCGCGGCGCCGGTGGCCACGCCCTCGAACAGGCACAGCACCCCGCGCATCTCGGGGACGGCGTCGAGCGCGGCGACGAAGTGCATCTCCGAGGTGCCCGGGTTGCCGAAGCAGACGTCGACGCCGCCGTCGACCAGCGTGCGGATGAGGGCCTGCGCGCCGTTCACGCCGCACCCCCGGCCTGCTCGGAGCGTGCGTGGCGGAGGTCACCCGGAGCACCCATGGAGGGCACCGTACGGGTGCCGCGGGGCCGCCCCGCCCCCGGGGACCTCAGCGCCGGGTGCGCGTGGCGGCGGAGACCCGGGCGAGGGCGTCGGTGACGACGGCGGCGTCGTCGCCGAGCAGCGTGAGCAGGTGGGCGACGAGCTCGTCGTGCATCGTGCGGGCCGCGGTGACGCGGGCCCGGCCGGCATCGGTGAGCCGGGCGTGCAGCAGGCGCCGGTCGCCGTCCACCCGTTCCCGCACGACCAGCCCCTGGGCGACCAGGCGGTTGATCGTGCTCGTGACACCGGGCCGGGAGAGGCCGACGGCCTCGGCCACCTCGCCCATCGTGGCCCGTTCCCCCGGCGAGTCGGCGATGCGGCGCAGCGCCTCGAAGCCGGTGAGCGAGAGGTCGTGGTGGCGGTGGAGCGCCGAGTCGACCCGCCGGGTGACGCGGTCGTGCACCTGGACGATGCGCAACCACGTCTCGGCGGGACGGGGAGCGGCTCCGGGAAGAGCGGCGGCGTCCCGGGGGACCCCGCGCGCGAGCGCGTCCTCGGACAGTGGCACGCGGTCACAGGTCCCCTGATCGGGCGACCGCGAAACCGTCAGATCGCGGAGACCGGGCCGACCGCGCGCCGGCCCGCGTGCTGGCGGCCGGCGACCGAGACCAGGCCGGCGGTGGTGACCACGAGCGCCACCGCCGCGATGGTGAGCGATGCGAGGGAGACGACCCCGCGGACGGGCGCCACCTCTTCAGCGGCCGCGACCTCCAGGGGCACGCTCGTGCTCACCGCGGACTCCGCGCCGACCAGGTCCAGCGTGGCGGGGCCCGCCGCCGCCGTGCCGGGGATGCGGACGTCGACGCGGATCTCCCCCGCCCGGTCCGCGGTGGTGCTGGCCAGCACGGTCTCACCGCCGTGGAGCAGGACGTCCACCCGCTCGCCGGGCATGAAGCCGGCGCCGCGCAGGAGGACCGTGCCGCCCGCCTGCACCTGGGCGCCACCGCCCACGGAGCCGGCCGGGAGGACCGCGCCCGCGGCATCGGAGGTGCGGGGCGCCCCACCGCCGGTCGTGGTGCCCGGGTCCGTCGGCGCCCCGGTGCGGCCGGTGGCCGGGGCGGGCGCGGTCGTCGTGCCCGCGTCCCGCGAGGTGCCGGTGCCCTCCTCGGCGGGGGGCGCGGGCGCCGGCTCGGCGGCCTCCACCCGGGCGGTGGGCGGCGCCGGCGGGGGTGGCGGCGGGGACATGGCGGCCTCGCAGTCCTCGACCGTGGGCCGGGTGAGCGTGTAGTCGGCCAGGTCGTCCACGAAGGTCACGCCCGAGCCGTCGCGGGCGGTGAACTCCAACCGCGGGTCGATGGTCTCGCCGGGAGCGACGTCGCCGGTGCGCAGCACCACGCTCGCGTAGGGCTCCAGGACGGCGTCGTCCTCACCGGACGGCGTCCGTCCGGTGGCGAGGACGACGACGTAGGGGGCGCTGCCGGCGACGACCTCGACCACGATCCCGCCGGGGCGGCAGCTGGGGCCGTGGGTCACGCGGGCGTCGGGACGCGCGGGGTCGTCGACCGCGCGCGCCGGGGCGGCGCCGGAGACGGCGAGGCCCAGGAGGACGACGAGGAGTCCGGTCACCACACCGGCGGGGAGGGCACCGCGGGCCACCCGCGCCGACGTCTCCCGCGCCGGCCCGGCGATCTGCCCCGAACCGCTGTTCAGCCCTGCTCCCCCTGTTTCCGGTGCACCTGAGTTCCGAGGATGAGGGAAGTGACGCTTCGTTGCCAGCCCGTTACGAGCGTGTCGCGCGTGTCGTGCGGCGTGTCGCCAGATTCCCCGCTGCTCCCCCTCCCCGCGAACCACGGGACCGTGCGATCTCATCCCGGCCCGGTACCCGCGGTCGGCCGCTCGCACCCCCCGATCGGGGCGACCGCCCCGCCCTGCGTCATCGGCCGTGAGGCCGGTCACTACGGTGACCGCGTGGACGAAGCGGGCGCCGGCCGACGGCGGCAGAACGAGGTGTACCGGGCCGGCGTGTACGGCCGATCCCCACGGGTGCCGGTCGGCATCCGCCGGCTGCAGGAGCGCGCCAAGCGGGCGCTGGACGCCCGCGCCTACGCCTACGTCGCGGGTGGCGCCGGCGACGAGGTGACCCAGCGCGCCAACCGCGCCGCCTTCGACCGGTGGGCCGTGGTGCCGCGGGTGCTGCGCGACGCGAGCGTCCGGGACACCTCCGTGGAGCTCTTCGGCCGCCGGCTGCCCGCCCCGCTGCTGCTGGGGCCGGTCGGGGCGCTGGAACTGGTGCACCCGGAGGCCGACCTCGCCGTCGCACGGGCCGCTGCCGCCACCGGCGTGCCGATGGTCTTCTCCAACCAGGGCTCGCGCTCGATGGAGGAGTGCGCGGCCGCGATGGACGGCTCGCCGCGGTGGTTCCAGCTGTACTGGTCGACCTCCGACGAGCTCGTGGAGAGCCTGGTCCACCGCGCCGAGAAGGCCGGCTGCGACGCCCTGGTGGTCACCCTCGACACCACGATGCTCGGCTGGCGCCCGCGCGACCTCGACCTGGGCCACCTCCCGTTCGCGCTGGGCAAGGGCATCGCGCAGTACACCTCCGACCCGGTGTTCCGCCGGCTGGTCGAGGAGCGGGCCGCCGCGGCCGGCCCCCGCGACGCGCAGCCGCGGCCCACCCCGGCCGCCGTGCGGGCGCTGGTCACGATGGCGCGTGCGTGGCCGGGGTCGTTCCGCGAGAACCTGCGCTCGCCGCTCCCCCGCGCGGCCGTCGAGACCTTCCTGGCCATCTACTCGCGGCCCTCCATCAGCTGGGACGACCTCGCCTGGCTGCGCTCCCGCACGAAGCTGCCGATCCTGCTCAAGGGCGTGCTGCACCCCGACGACGCCCGGCGCGCGCTCGACGAGGGCATGGACGGCGTCGTGGTGAGCACCCACGGCGGGCGCCAGGTCGACCGGTCGATCGCCGCGCTCGACGCACTCCCCGACGTCGTGGCGGCGATCGGCGACCGCGCGCCGGTGCTGCTCGACAGCGGCATCCGGAGCGGCGCCGACGTCTTCACCGCCGTCGCCCTGGGGGCCCGGGCGGTGCTGCTCGGGCGGCCGTTCGCCTGGGGACTCGCCCTGGCCGGCGAGGCCGGGGTGCGCCAGGTCGTCGAGGACGTCGTCGGCGAGTTCGACCTGACGCTGGGCCTGACGGGCCACACCGCCGTCGACCAGCTCGGCCCGGAGATCCTGCGCCGCGTCGGCTGATCGTTCCGGGCGGTCCCGGGCCGCGGGTTGACGGCACCTGTGAGCTGGGTCACAGTAGGGACGGGCGGGGGAAGCCGGGAAGACAGTGGCTACCCACCGCTGGGTAGACCGACCAACGCGGCCAAACCGCCAGGACCGGCCCCCCGCCCCTCCAGCCCTACTGCACCGCGTCCGGCGGCGGCTGCGGCGGCTCCGGCTCCGACGGCGGCGGCTGCGGCGGCTCCGGCTCCGACGGCGGCGGCTGCGGCGGCTCCGGCTCCGACGGCGGCGGCTGCGGCGGCGGCGACGGGGGTTCCGGCGCAGGCGGCGGCTCCGGCGCGGGCGGCGGCGGAGGCGGCGGGGGCGGTGCCCAGCGGGCTCCGTTGCTCACCAGCACCGTCACGGTGGCGCCGCGGTCCAGCACCGTGCCCGGGCCCGGGTCGACACCCAGGACCGTGCCCGGCGGCCGGCCGCTGTCGACCCGCACCAGCGAGGCGCCGAGGTCACGGGCGCCGAGCAGCCCCCGGCAGCGGGAGACCGAGCGGCCGGCGCACCCGACGGGCACCGCCTCGCGCGTGCCCTGCACGAACGCCGGGTCGGCCGGCGCGAAGGGCACCGGCTCGCGGGCACCCAGGACCGGCGCCATCGCGTCGTGCCAGATCCCCGCGGGGATGCCCCCGCCGAAGCTGCCGACGTCCTCGTTCCGCTGCGGGTTGTAGATCATGACGGCGGCCGCCAGCTGTGGCGTGTACCCGACGAAGGTGGCCGAGAAGGTGTCCTGCGTCGTCCCGGTCTTCCCGGCGATCTGGTGCCCCGGCACGTAGGCGCGTCGGCCGGTCTGACCGGGGAAGCCCGGCTCGACGTCCTTGCGCAGGGCCTGGTTCAGGGTGTTCGCCAGCCCCGGGGCGACCACCTCGCCCTCGCACCGCGGCCCGCCGAGCGGCTGCCCGTCCTCCCCCAGCAGCGGCTCCCCGGAGCGGTCGAGCACGCGCTGGATCGGCGAGGGGTCGCACCGGGTGCCGCTCGCGGCCAGCGTCGCGTAGGCGTTGGTGAGGTGCAGCGGGCTGGTCGCCTCGGCACCGAACGTGAAGGAGCCGCGGTTCTCGGCGACGACCTGGTCGGCGACCGGGTCCAGCGAGGCCAGCCCCAGCCGCTGCGCCATCCGCACCGGCGCCTCGACGCTGCCGAGCTGGTCCTCCAGCGCGAGGAAGTAGGTGTTCGAGGACATGTAGAGCGCCTGCTCCATGTCCAGCCGCTCCCGGTAGCGCCCGGCGTTGCTCACCTCGTAGGGCTCGTCGCCGTCGCGGTACACCGTCGACTCGTACGGGTCGGGCGTGGTGATGACGTGGTCGAGACCCAGCCCCTGCTCGAGCGCCGCCGCCGCGGTGAACACCTTGTACGTCGAGCCGGAACCCTGCCCGGCCACCTCCGGCAGGTTCACCACGGTCTGCGTCGGATCGGCCTCGTCGCTGCCGTAGGTCCGGTTCACCGACATCGCCAGCACCCGGCCGGTGCCGGGCTCGACGGCGGTGTAGACGGCCGCGCGCGGGTCCTCGAGCGCCAGCGCCTGGCGGACGGCGGCGTCCCCGGCCTGCTGGACGGCCGGGTCCAGCGTCGTCTCGACGGTGAGCCCGCCGGTCTCGATCGTCTCCTGGTCGATGCCCAGCGTGCCGGTGAGGTAGCGGAGGGCGTAGTCGCAGAAGAACCCACCGATCCGGGCCTCCTGGCAGCCGCGCGGCGGCCCCTCGCCAGGGCTGAGCACCACCGGCTCGCGGCGCGCCTCGGCGACGGCGGCGGGGTCGGCCAGCCCGAGGTCGGCCATGCGGCCCAGCACGACGTCGCGGCGCTCGGTGGCCCGCTCCGGAGCCGTGAACGGGTCGTACTGGGCCGGGCTCTGCACCAGCCCGGCGAGCGTGGCCGCCTGGGCGAGGGTCAGCGCGTCCGGGGTCACGCCGAAGTAGGTCTGGGACGCCGCGGCGACGCCGTAGGCCCCGGCCCCGAAGTAGACCCGGTTCAGGTAGCGGGTGAGGATCTCGTCCTTGCTGTACTCCTGCTCCAGCGCGAGGGCGAGCTGGGCCTCCCGCAGCTTGCGGGCGATGCTCTCGTCGGTCGCGGCCTGCCGCGCGTCGGGGTCGGTCGCCGTCTGCAGGCGGATCTGCTTGACCAGCTGCTGGGTGAGGGTCGATCCGCCCTCGACCACCTCGCCGGCGCTGAGGTTGCGCAGCAGCGCACGGGCCAGGCCCTGGCCGTCGACGCCGCTGTGCGAGAAGAAGCGGCTGTCCTCGATGGCGACGAGCGCGTCCTTCATCACCGGGGCGATCGCCTCGCCGGGGACCACCGTGCGGTTGCGCCGGTAGAACTCGGCGATGAGGGAGCCGTCCGCGGCCAGCACGCGGGTGTTGCCCGGCGGCGTGCGGTCGAGCAGGTCGTCGCCGACCGGGCGCAGCACGTCCGTACCGGCGCGCGTGGCCAGCGTCGCCCCGCCCACGACCGGCAGCGCGAAGCCGGCGACCAGCGCCCCGCCGAGCACGACGGCCAGGGTCAGCTTCAGCAGTGCGCGCCCCCGGCGGCGGCGCGGGACGTGGGTCTCCTCCACCCCGGGCAGCGGCAGGCCGTCGCGGACGGAACGGGGCGACACGGATCTCCTCGGCGCAGGGGGCAACGGCGGCTCCCGCGGGCGGGACCCCGTTCCTCGTTACCCCTCGGATCGCGCGACGCCATCCGGGGGACCGGTTCGTCACGCGATCGCAAAGTCCCCGGGCGCGGCTCCGGGGGCCGGTCCCGCGGTCCGCCCGGCCCTGGCGGACCGCTCGGACGCGAGCTCGACCCCCGGAGCGGGCGGCCTCAGTCGGCGGAGAGCACCAGGGGCTCGTCCACCACCTCCCGGCGGGGCACCGGGACGGCCGCGGCCGGCGGCACGGGGACCGACTCGTGGCGGACCGACGGCAGCCAGGCCAGCCAGCGCGGGAGGTACCAGTTGCGCTCACCCAGCAGCTGCATCACGGCCGGCAGCAGCAGCGCCCGGACGACGGTGGCGTCCAGCAGCACCGCGACCGCCAGGCCCAGCCCGATCTGCTTCATGCTCGTCATCGACAGCGTCACGAAGGTCAGGAAGACGAAGACCATGATCACCGCGGCGCTGGTGACCACCCCGGCCGAGGAGGTGATGCCCTGCGCGACGGCGTCCCGGGTGGCCAGGCCGCGGTCCCGGGCCTCGCTGATCCGGCTGAGGATGAAGACGTGGTAGTCCATCGACAGGCCGAAGAGGATCACGAACAGGAAGAGCGGGATCCAGTTCACGATCGCGCTGGTGCCGTCCAGGCCGATGAGCCCCGCGCCGACGCCCTCCTCGAAGACCAGCACCATCACGCCGTACGCGGCGGCCACGCTCAGCAGGTTCAGCACGATCGCGGTGACCGCGACGGTGACCGAGCGGAACGAGACCAGCAGCAGCAGGAAGGCGAGCACCAGGACGAAGCCGAACACCCACGGGGTGCGCTCGGCCATCAGCTCGTCGAAGGCCACCGAGTACGCGGTGCCGCCGCTGACGACGGCGGTCACGCCGTCCAGCGCGCCCACCGTCGCGGGCACCAGCTCGTCGGCCAGCGTCGCCAGGGCGTCGCGGGACGCCTGCTCCTCGCCGTCGCCGACCAGCGGCACGCTGACCACCGCGACGGTGCCGGTCGCGCCGGCCTCGACGGCGATCGGCTCGTTCATCTGTCCGCTGGCCAGGGCGCGCTCGCGCAGCTCGGCGATGGCGGCCTGCACCTGCGGGGCGGTGACGTCGGGCGCCTCGATCACCACCTCGGCCGGTGAGGGCCCGCCGGGGAACGCCTCGGTGATCCGGTTGTAGGTCTGGATGACGGCGAGGTCCTGCGGCAGGTCCTGGACGCCCTCGGCGCGCAGGTCCATCGACGCCGCGGGCACGGCGAGCCCGACGAGCACACCGCCGGCGACGACGGCGGCCACCAGCGGCCGGCGCAGCACCGCGCCGAGGACGACGGGCCAGAAGCGGCCCGGCCGGTCGGCGGCGCGGCGGCGCAGGAACGGCAGCCGGCCCTTCTCCACCCGGTCGCCGAGCCAGGCCATCATCGCCGGCAGCACGGTCAGCGAGCCGAGCACCGAGCAGGCGACGACCAGGATGGTGGCCGAGGCGACGCCGGTGAACACCGAGAACCCGGTCAGGAACATGCCGGCCATGGCCACCACGACCGTGATGCCGGAGATGAGCACCGAGTGGCCCGAGGTGGCGGCGGCGACGTCGAGGGCGTCGACCGGACCGGCACCCTTGGCCCGCTCCTCGCGCTCCCGCTTGAGGTAGAAGAGGGAGTAGTCCACGCCGACGGCCAGGCCGATGAGCAGCATCACGATCTGCGCGGTCTGGTCGACGTGCCAGATCTGGCTGGTGAGGCTGAGCAGCCCGAGGGCCCCGACGAACGCCGAGAGCGCGAACACCAGCGGCAGCAGGGCGGCCACCAGCGCCCCGAAGGTCAGCAGCAGCACCGCGAGGATGATCGGGATCGACAGCAGCTCCGCGCGCTGGAAGTCGGCGTCGAGGGTGTCCGACAGCGCGAGGTCGGCGCTGGTGCCGCCGAACTGCTCCACGCGGACGTCGTCGTGCTCGGCGGCCACCGCGGCGACCACCTCCTGCACGGGGGCGATCTGCTCGGCGGCGTCGTCCGGGTCCCCGGCGAGGTCGAAGGTGACCAGCGCCGAGCGGCCGTCGGCGGAGACCAGCGGGGCGCCGTCGAGCGGGCTGACCAGGTTCGCGACCTCCGGGGTCGCGCGCAGCTCGCCGACGAGGTCGGTGAGCGCGGCGGTGGCGGCGGCCTCGGGGACGTCGGCCTCCCGCTGCACCAGGACCATCTCCGAGGCCGGCTCCTCCCAGCCGTTGTCGGCGAGGATCTGCTGCGCCCGGGCCGGCTCGCCGAGGGTCTGCTCGGCGGAGGTCAGCTGGGCCTGCGGCACGAACGCGCCGACGGCGACGGCCGCGAGCACGAAGGCCAGCCAGCCCAGCACCGCCGTCCTCCGGTGCCGTGCGCTCCACCGGCCGACCCGCCCCGCGAGGTTGCGGGATCCATCCATCGTCGTCTCCTGTCCGTGTGCGGGTGTCCGCAGGCCAATGTGCTGGCCGGGCGGGCGTGCGCCCATCCCGCCAGCTGGCCGTTCGGGGGTCGGGCCGGCCCGACCATCGGGCCGCGTCCCGTCGGCCGAGAGACTTCCGGAGGAGGCGTGGCGGAACATCAGGGAAACCCCTGAGCCCGTCCCTGATCTTGATCGGGGGCGCGCGCGGGGGTCCGCTCCGGGGGGGTCGGTCCGGCGGCGCGCGCACCCCGGTGGCGCGACGGAGCAGGGGTCAGCCGGCCGGCCGGTGCAGCCTGTTCAGCGGGGCGACCGACTCCAGCGTGGGGCCGTACCCGATCGGCGCGTGCTGCAGGTAGTGGCTCCGGGCGGTGCCGGCCGCCGAGTAGATCCCCTGCTTGATGTAGACCGACTGGCCGGTGTACAGGGTGGCGGCGTTCTCCGACAGCACCTTCTCCCCCTGGTGCCAGACCTCGACGAGGCCCGTCGCCGGGTCCGGGGACCACACGAAGCGGACGGTGAGGTCGTTCCAGGCACCCTTGTCGATCGGGCCCAGGTCGAAGGTCTCGACGTACTGCGCGTCACCCGCGACCCGCCCACCGGTGCCGCCGCGGACGTCGACCATCAGGTGCTCGCGGACGTCGGACCAGAAGTGGACGTTCGGGTTGCCCGAGTTCACCGTCTGGTGCCACTGGGTGAAGATCAGGAACTGGCCGCGCTCGTCCCAGTCGTGATCGGCCGGGAAGAACGTCGACCAGGCCCAGTACTGCTCGTCGCCCGGCTGGACGTCCCCGGAGTCGGCGATCGAGTCGCGGACCTCCGACCGCAGGGTGCCCGTGGTCCCGTTCCAGCCGGTGTCCCCGGGGTGGACGGTGAAGAAGGCGGTGCGGGAGCTGCCGGGGTACAGATTCTCCGTGGTCACGCCCTGCGCCTCGGGCCGCAGGGAGTGGACCTCGTCCCAGGGGTCGGGGAGCAGGGTGGCGGCGTCCTCGTAGTCCCAGACCCGGGTGGGCACGGGTGCGGGCGCGGCGAGCTCCGGCTCCGCGGGCGGCGGCGTGGCCGGGTCCGTGGGCTCGGTGGTCGGCGTGGTCGGGTCCGTGGGCTCCGTCGTCGGGTCCGTGGGCTCCGTCGTCGGGTCCGTGGGCTCCGTCGTCGGGTCCGTGGGCTCGGTGGTCGGCGTCGCGGGCTCGGACGGCGGCGTCGTCGGCGTCGCGGGTTCCGTCGTCGGCGTGGCCGGCTGCCCGCCCGGGAAGACCTGCACCACCTCGCTGCGTGCGCCCTCCCTCTTCGCGGCGTCTCGGGCGACCACCACGAAGGAGAAGGCCGGCGTCGAGAGCGGCAGGCGCGCCGACGTCCACGTCGTGCGGCTGGTGGAGCCGACCACGCGCCCGGCGTCGCTCCGGGTGACGTCGAGGACGACGTAGTCGCGCGCCCCGGGAACGCCGGACCACCGGAGCACCGCCCGCTGGGCGGCGACCGCGCCGGTGACGTCGGCCGGCGCGGGGAGCACGCCCGCGACCTGGACCTGCGATGCCGCCGGCCGGGGGGCGGCGAGGGCGGAGCCGGCGAGCGGCGTGCCACCGAGCAGGGTCATGGCGGCCAGGGCGGCGAGGTGGCGCTTGTTCACGACGTCGGTCCTCGGATCGGCGGAGCGCGGCTGGCCCGGCATCGGGACGGCGAGGAGGAGCCGCGGCGGTCGCTGACCGAGAGTAGTGGTGCAATCACGTCCTGCGGCCGATCGACGCGCAGGAACCCTGCCGGGCGCGCCGGCGGCGAGGGATGAGCCGGGCCGCGCGACGCCCCGTCGGGCCCTGGGAACGAATCTGCCGCGCCGCCCCCGTCGGGGCTGCGCGGCAGATCGGTGTCTCAACCAGACGTGCACCCGAAGGGATTCGAACCCCTAACCTTCTGATCCGTAGTCAGATGCTCTATCCGTTGAGCTACGGGTGCCTGTGTTCAGTTGTCGTGCGCGGAGGCTCCGGGATTTGAACCCGGGATGGGGGTTAACCCAAACCGCATTAGCAGTGCGGCGCCATAGACCGGACTAGGCGAAGCCTCCCGGGGTTCGAGTCACCTCGGAACCACCGAGGAGAGAGACTACCAGCGCCCCGCGCCCGGCTCCCCCCGGGGGTGGGCCGGCACCCCCCGCCGCCGGACGGCCGCGCCGGGATCAGGCGGCGACCGGCTCCCGGTGGACGGCGGCGACGCGGGGCCCCCGCCCGGGCACGAGGGTGACGACGACGGCGGCCGCCGCTCCCGCGCAGGCCAGCAGCAGCGACCCGGGCACCCCGGCCGGGCTCTCGATCAGCGCGCCACCGAGGGCCGCCCCGATGGCCGAGGCGCCCACGGTGATCGTCGACAGCCAGGTGAACGCCTCGGTGGTGGCGTGCACCGGCGCGAGCGAACCGACCAGCGAGTTCTGCACGGTGAGGGTGGGGGCGATCGCCGTCCCGCCCAGGAAGAGCAGCACGCCCAGCGCCCACGGGCTGGACACCCATGCCAGCGGTGCCAGGCCGATGGTGACGCCGAAGAGCAGCCAGCGGTACTGCCGGGGCAGCGACGCGCTCATCACCCGGGCGCCGAACCACAGGCCGCCGGCCACCGAGCCGAGCGCCCACACGGCGAGCAGCAGGCCGGAGATGCCGGGCCGGCCGGTGGAGTCGGCGAACGCCGGGATGGCCACCTCGAGCGCGCCGAAGCCGAGCATCAGGCCCGCGCCGCTGACCAGGATCCGCGGCATGCCCGGGGAGAGCACGGTGGAGAAGAGGGTCGCCGACGGCGCCACCTGGGGCACCCACGAGCGGGCCGCCCCGGCGACCCCGACCGCCCCGACGACGGCCAGGACGCCGGCCACCCCCACCGCCCAGGCCGGGGAAGCCAGCACCGCGAGCGCGGCGACCAGCGCGGGGCCCACGACGAAGACGAGCTCGGTGGCGGTCGCGTCCAGGGCGTAGGCGGTCGGCCGGCTGCGCGGATCGGTGCGCGACCACAGGGCGCGCACGGTGCCCGAGACCAGCGGCGTCGTCGCCCCTGCCAGCCCCGAGGCGGCGACGACGGCGGCGTCGGGGGCGCCGCCGAGGGTGACGGCGACCAGCAGCCCGAGCAGCAGCGGGTAGAGCGCCGCCTGGGTCAGCAGGATGGGCCGCGGGCCGCGCCGGTCGGCGAGCCGGCCGAGGACCGGCGCCATGATCGCCGAGGCGATGCCGAGCGTGGCCGCCGCCAGGCCGGCGATCGCGTAGGAGCCGGTCTGCTGCTGCACCATGAGCAGCAGTGCCAGCGGCACCATGGCCGAGGGCAGCCGGCCGGCGAAGCCGGAGAGGAGGAGCACCGGGGCGGAGGGGAGCCGCCAGACGGCGAGGTAGGCACGCACGCTTGCACTCGTTTCGCACTGCAGGGGAACGGAACAGTAGGCGGTCAAAGACCGTTGACCGCCTACGCAGACCCGAGACTAGGGATTCGACGGTAGGGAGTCAATTGGACTACGACACCTACGGGTCGACCGCGGTCGAGCTGGCCATCGACCTGGCCAACGCCGACCTGGCGCCCGACGACGGGGTGGCGCGCTTCCTGGCGTCGCACGAGGAGTGGTTCACCACCGGGACGTCGGCGGAACTCACGCCGTCCGACGTCGAGAAGGCCGGCGCCACCGCCCGGCTGGTGCGGGCCGTCGCGCTCGCGGAGTCGCAGGACGACGTCCTCATCCGGCTCAACGAGCTGCTCGCCCTCGCCCGCCCGCGGCCCTACGCCACCGACCACGACGGTGAGCTGCACCTGCACTACGCCCGCCCCGACGCCCCCGTGCTGGAGCAGCTGACGACGACGGTCGCGATGGGGCTCTCCCAGGTGGTGGTGCAGCACGGCTGGCAGCGGCTGGGCGTGTGCTCGGCCGAGGGGTGCGACGACGTCTACGTCGACACCTCCCGCAACGCCAGCCGCCGCTACTGCTCGAACACCTGCGCCAGCCGGTCGACCGTCGCCGCCTACCGCGCCCGCCAGAAGAGCTGACCCCCAGCCCGCTTGATGATCAGGTCACCTGATCACCAAGGGTCCTGGCTCAGCACCGGTCGTGAGCCAGGACCCGCAACGATCAGGTCACCTGATCAACAGGGCCGGCGCCGCGGCGGTTAGCGTCCGCGCGTGCCCCTCCCCCGCGATCTCGACGCGCGGCTGCACGCCTGGATCGGCGGTCTCCCCACCACCCCGGCCGACCGCTGGCTGCGCCGGCTCTCCACCGCGGCCGACCACGGCAAGCTCTGGCTGCTCGTCGCGCTCGCCCTGGGCACCCGCGGCGGCCGGCTGCGGCGCGGCGCCCTGCGGGGAACCGCCGCGATGGGGCTGACGAGCGCGCTGGTCAACGCCGTCCTCAAGCCGCTGTTCGGCCGGGTGCGTCCCGACCTCGCGAACCTGCGCATCGAGCGCCGGCTGCGCCGCGAGCCCGGCAGCCTGTCCTTCCCCAGCGGCCACTCGGGCTCGGCCGCGGCGTTCGTGACCGGGCTGGCGCTGGAGGCACCCGGGGCCGGTGCCGCGCTCGCCCCGCTGGCCCTGGGCATCGGCTACTCGCGGGTGCACGTCGGCGTGCACTATCCCGGCGACGTGCTGGCCGGTCTCGCGGTGGGTGGCGCGGTGGCCGCCTCGGCCCGGCGCGGGTGGGAGCTGCGCGGCTCGCGGCCCGAGGTGTGCCAGGGTGTCCCGCGCGCGGTCGGCCGACGACGGCGGCAGCAGGAGGAGCCGGGGTGACGCAGGGGTACGTCCGGCCCGCCCCCGGATCGGCGGTGGCGCGGGGCTTCGGGCACCCGGGCCGGGTGATCGCCGGGGCGTTCCTGCTGGCGATCGCGGTGGGCACCGCGCTGCTCTCGCTGCCGCTGGCGACGCCCGGGCCCGAGCGGGCACCGTTCCTCACCGCGCTGTTCCACGCCACCTCCGCCGTCTGCGTCACCGGCCTGGTCACCGTGGACACCGGCACCTACTGGTCGGGCTTCGGGCAGGGCGTCATCCTCGCGCTCATCCAGGCCGGCGGGCTGGGGATCATGACCCTCGCCACCCTCGTGGCGCTGCTGCTGTCCCGCCGGCTGGGCCTGCGGGCGCGGCTCATCGCCCAGGCCGAGACCAAGTCGCTGTCGGCCTCGGACGTGCGCCGCGTGGTCGGCCGGGTCGTGCTCTTCAGCCTCGCCTGCGAGACGGTCGCGGCGGCCGTGCTGACCACCCGCTTCGCCCTCGGCTACGACGAGCCCCTGCCCGACGCGCTCTACAGCGGGGTCTTCCACGCCGTCTCGGCGTTCAACAACGCCGGCTTCGGCCTCCGCCCGGACAACCTGATGGGCTGGGTCGGCGACCCGTGGGTGAGCCTGACCATCGCCGCGGCGGTGATCATCGGCGGGCTGGGCTTCCCGGTCGTCTTCGAGCTCCTCCGGTCGTGGCGCCGCCCCCGGACGTGGACGGTGCTGACCCGGATCACCGTCGTCGTCACCGCGGTGCTGCTGGTCGTGGGCACGGCCGGCTACCTGCTCGCCGAGTGGCGCAACCCGCGGACGCTCGGCCCGCTGAGCGCCGTCGACAGCGTCATGGCCGCGTTCGTGGCGGGGACCATGCCGCGCACCGCCGGGTTCAACAACCTCGACATCTCCGCCCTGCAGCCCGAGACCCTGTTCCTCACCGACGCGCTGATGTTCATCGGCGGCGGCAGCGCCGGCACCGCCGGCGGCATCAAGGTGACGACGTTCGGGCTGCTGGCCTACGTGCTGTGGGCCGAGCTCCGGGGCGACGTCGACGTCGAGGTGGGCCGCCGCCGCGTACCGCCGACCAACCAGCGGCAGGCGCTCGCCGTCGCGCTGCTGAGCATCGGCGTCGTCGCCGTCGCCACCTTCGCCATGGAGGCGATGACCGACTTCTCCTTCGAGCAGGTGCTGTTCGAGACGATCTCGGCGTTCTCCACCGTCGGGCTCTCCACCGGCATCACCCCCGCGCTGCCCCCGGGCGCGCAGCTGCTCGTCGTCCTGCTGATGTTCGTCGGCCGGATCGGCCCGCTCACGCTCGCCTCCGGCCTGGCCCTGCGGGACCGCGCCCGGCGCTACCAGCTCCCCGAGGAGAGGACCATCGTTGGCTAGTTACAGGGACCCGGTCGCGGTCATCGGGCTCGGCCGGTTCGGCACCTCGCTGGCCACCGAGCTCGCCGACGGCGGCACCGAGGTGCTGGCGGTCGACCACCGCCCGGAGATCGTCCAGCGGCTCTCCGGCCAGCTCGGCCAGGTGGTCGTGGCCGACGGCACCGACCTGGACGCGCTGCGGGAGCTCGGCATCGGCGACTTCCGCCGCGTCGTCGTCGCCATCGGCACCGACCTGGAGGCCAGCATCCTGACGACGTCGCTGCTGGTGGAGCTCGAGGTGCCCGACATCTGGGCCAAGGCGCTGAGCAGCCAGCACGGCAAGATCCTCCAGCGCATCGGCGCCCACCACGTGGTGTTCCCCGAGCACGAGATGGGCGAGCGCGTCGCCCACCTGGTGTCGGGCCGGCTGCTGGACTGGGTGGAGCTCGACCCGCAGTGGGTGTTCGCCAAGACCAAGCCGCCGCGGGAGATCGTCGGGCGCCCGCTCGGGGAGACCGGCCTGCGCAAGCGGCACCGCGTCACCGTCGTCTCCGTGAAGCCCGAGGGCGGCGAGGCCTACACGCACGCCGCCGTCGACACGGTGCTCACCTACGGGTCGACGATCGTCATCGCCGGGCACCCCCGCGACGTGGAACGCTTCGTCGACCAGCAGTGAGCCCGAGGGGAGGCGTGATCGCGGCCGGGTGATTGCCGGGTGGATCTTCGGGGCAGTGCACCGAGCGACTGCCCCCGGCCCTCCGAGGAAAGAGGTTCCCCATGCTGGTTCGCCGGATCGCCCGGCCCCTGCTCGCCGCACCCTTCATCTACGGAGGGATCAGCACCCTGCGCAAGCCGCAGGACCGCGTGGCCGGGGCGCGCCCCGTGGTCGAGAAGATCGCCGAGACCGCCGACAAGCAGCTCCCGGTGGAGCTGCCCCGCGACGTCGAGCAGTGGGTGAAGGCCGACGCGGTGATCAAGGTCGCCGCCGGCTCGCTCTTCGCGCTGAACAAGTTCCCGCGGCTCACCGCCATCGTGCTCTCGGCATCGATCGTGCCCACCACGCTGGCCGGGCACCGCTTCTGGGAGCACGACGACCCGACCGAGCAGTTCGGGCAGATCTCCAACTTCGTGAAGAACACCGGCCTGTTCGGCGGGCTGCTGCTGGCCGCCGTCGACACCGAGGGCAAGCCGTCGGTCGGGTACCGCACGCGCCGCGCCGCCAAGCGGGCCGCCGACGCCACGGAGAAGAACTACGAGAAGGCCACGAAGCGCGCGATGAAGGCGCAGAAGAAGGCCACCCGCAAGGCGGGCAAGAAGTCCGGCAAGGGAGCCCTGAAGGTGTTCAGCTGAGCACCCCGCTCCCGCCCGCGGCCGCGCTCCGGAGGATCGCCTTCCTCCTGGAGCGCGCCCGCGAGGCCACCTACCGGGTGAGCGCCTACCGCACCGCCGCGGCGGTCGTCGACGGCCTGGAGGACGCCGAGCTGGACCGCCGCATCCGCACCGGCACGCTGAAGGACCTCAAGGGCATCGGCCCGAAGACGGCGACGGCGATCGCCCAGGCCCACCGCGGCGAGGTGCCCCAGTACCTGGCCGAGCTCGAGGAGACCTACGCCGGCGAGCTCCCGGCCGCCGAGGAGGTCGCCGCGTTCCGCGCCGCGCTGCGCGGCGACCTGCACGCGCACTCCGACTGGTCCGACGGCGGCAGCCCGATCCGCGAGATGGCCGAGGCCGCCATGGCGCTGGGCCACGAGTACCTGGCGCTGACCGACCACTCCCCGCGGCTCACCGTCGCCAACGGCCTGAGCCCCGAGCGCCTCGAGCAGCAGCTCGACGTCGTCGCCGCGCTGAACGAGGAGCTGCACCCGTTCCGGATCCTCACCGGCATCGAGTGCGACATCAACGCCGACGGCTCCCTGGACCAGACCGACGAGCTGCTGGGCCGCCTCGACGTCGTCGTCGCCAGCGTGCACTCCGACCTGCGGGCCCCCGAGGCGCAGATGACCGAGCGGATGCTCACCGCCGTCGCCAACCCGCACACCGACGTCCTGGGCCACTGCACCGGCCGGCTGGTGATCGGCCGCCGGCAGCGCGACGGCACGCAGAAGCCGCGGCCGGAGAGCCGGTTCGACGCCGAGGCGGTGTTCTCCGCGTGCGTCGAGTTCGGCACCGCGGTGGAGATCAACTCCCGCCCCGAGCGGCTGGACCCGCCGCGGCGGCTGCTCACCCTGGCGGTGGAGCTCGGCTGCGAGTTCGCCGTCGACACCGACGCCCACGCACCCGGTCAGCTGGACTGGCAGTCCAACGGCTGCGAGCGCGCCGTGGAGTGCGGCGTCCCCGTCGAGCGCGTCGTCAACACGCGCACGGCCGACGACCTGCTCGCCTGGACCACCGGCCAGTAGCTCGACCGACGGTTCCCGCGTGATCACAGCGGGTAGTGGAGCTCCCGTTCGCGGGCACGGTCGCGCAGCGTTCACCCCACCGACGCCCGCGCGCCCGGTATCCCGGGTACACCGTTGCACGGACGAGCCGCCCCGACGGCGGGCGGCGGACCGGAGGGAGGGGTGAGGTGACCCGTTCCGCAGCTGCCCGCGGTGCCTCGGCGTCGCGGCGCGCCACCCTGCACGTGCACTGGTTCCGCTGGCGCGGCGAGGACCCGTTCGCCGGGTCGTCCCTGTACGCCTGCCGGTGCGGGCAGGTCCGCCCCGGCATCTGAGCCCTGCGCGGGCCGGCTCAGCGGGTGGCGGGCCGCTCCACCGGCTGCGCCAGCTCGAGGGAGTGCGCGTCGTCGGTGCGGCGCAGCGCCCAGTCGGCCGGGAGCACCAGCCGCGGCGCGACACCGATCAGGACGGCGACCAGGAAGGCGACGCCGGCCAGCGCCTCGCCGGACTCCTCCAGGAACGTGGCGGTGACCAGCAGCGAGCCGGGCGCCAGCGCGGAGAGCGCCGAGAGGCCGACGGAGGCGACGCCGTAGCCGGCGAGGCTGCCCAGCACCCGGCGCCGGTCACGGCGCTCGGTGCGGCTGAGGAAGAACAGCGCCCCGACGACGGCGATCGCGGCGACCGCGCTGACGGCGAGGGCGGCGGACCGGCCGACGGCGGCGTACAGGGCCGCCATCGCGTCGGCGTGCACCGTGCCGCCGGCCTTGACCGAGGCGATGCCGGCGGCGACCACCCCGACGGCCAGCCACCAGGTGCGACGGCCGGGGTTGCGGGCGGCACCGGCGACGGCGGCGACCGCGGCGACGGCGAAGAGCCCGGCCACGAACAGGCGGGGCAGCGAGAAGGGGGCGTCCATCGAGAGCAGCTGCGCGGCCGGACCGGACGCCCCGTTCAGGCGCAGCACGAAGCCGGTGGCCATGAGCAGCACGGCGGCGGCGGCCAGCCCGATCCCGACGGGGGGCAGCGGGACGGCGCGGCGGCGGGTGCGCACGGCGCGGACCGGCTGCGCAGCCGGGACCCGGTCGGCCCAGGACGGCGCGGAGAGCTCGTCCGCCCGGCGGATCACCTTTCCGAGCAGGACACCCAGGACCGCGGCGACCGCCGTCCAGACGACGAGTCCACCGACGATCCAGGCCCACCACACGCGGTGATCATCGGCAGGGCCGCGGCGGAACTTGACCCCCGCGCCGCTCGTGGCGTGACCGGCGGGGCGGCCGGGTCAGCTGAGACCGGCGAGGTGCTGGGCCAGCCCGTCGCGCCAGCGCTCCGGCCGGAAGCCGGTGGACCGGATCCTGGTCAGGTCGAGGACGGAGTTCAGCGGCCGCGGCGCGACACCGGTACGGCCGGCGAAGTACTCGGCGGTGCTCACCCGCACGACGTCGTCGGCCGAGCGGCCGCGGGCGGTGAAGACCAGCGCGGCGACGTCGGCCCACGACGCCGGCTCGCCGTCGCCGGTGAGGTTGTAGGTGCCGTAGGGCGCGCCGCTGACGACCAGGTGGCGGATGCCGGCGGCCAGGTCGCGGGCGCTGGTCGGCCGGCCGATCTGGTCGTCGACCACCGAGGGCGAGACGCCGCGGTCGGCCAGGGCGGCCATGGTGCGCACGAAGTTGCCGCCCTCCCCCACCACCCAGGTGGTGCGCACCAGCCAGTGGCGCTCGACGGCGGTGGCGCGGGCGTCGCCGTCGGCCTTGCTGCGGCCGTAGACGCTCAGCGGCGCGGGCGGGAGGTCCTCGGGGATCGGGCCGGGGTGGGTGCCGTCGAAGACGTACTCGCTGGAGAGGTGCACCAGCGCGGCCCCGGCCCGGTCGGCGGCGCGGGCGAGGTGGGCGACGGCGTCGACGTTGGCCGCCCGCACCGCCGCCAGGTTCGCCGGGTCCTCGGCCGCGTCGACCGCGGTCCACGCGGCGGCGTTCAGGACGACGTCGACGCCGGTCCAGTCGACGGCCGCCACCGCGGCGGCGTCGGTGACGTCGAGGGCGGCCCGGTCCAGGGCGACCGCGCCGGGGAACTCGCGCCGCAGCGCCCGGCCGAGCTGACCGCCCGCGCCGACGATGACGGCGTTCACTGCCCCTGGGCCGCGTACGCCGCCTCGACGCCGTCCTTGAGCGGGCGCCACCAGGCCTCGTGCGCGCGGTACCAGTCGATGGTCGCCGCGAGGCCGTCGCGGAACTCGGTGTAGCGCGGCGTCCAGCCCAGCTCGGTGCGCAGCTTGGTGGCGTCGATGGCGTAGCGCAGGTCGTGGCCGGCGCGGTCGGCCACGGAGTCGAAGGCGTCGGCCGGCTGCCCGGTCAGCTCCAGGACCAGCCGCAGCACCTCGAGGTTGCTCTTCTCGCCGTCGGCGCCGATCAGGTAGGTCTCGCCGGAGCGGCCCCGGTCGAGGATCGCGTGGACCGCGGAGTTGTGGTCGTCGACGTGGATCCAGTCGCGCACGTTCTCCCCGGCGCCGTAGAGCTTGGGCCGCAGTCCGCACAGCACGTTGGTGACCTGCCGCGGGATGAACTTCTCCACGTGCTGGTAGGGCCCGTAGTTGTTGGAGCAGTTGGAGATGGTCGCGTGGATGCCGAACGAGCGCACCCACGCCCGCACCAGCAGGTCCGAGCCCGCCTTCGTCGAGGAGTACGGGCTGGAGGGGTTGTACGGCGTCTCGGGGGTGAACTTCGCCGGGTCGTCGAGCTCCAGGTCGCCGTAGACCTCGTCGGTGGAGATGTGGTGGTAGCGGGCACCGTGCCGGCGCACCGCCTCGAGCAGGGTGAACGTGCCGACGACGTTGGTCTGCAGGAACGGCGCCGGGTCGCGCAGCGAGTTGTCGTTGTGGCTCTCGGCGGCGAAGTGGACGACGACGTCGCTGCGGCCCACCAGCCGGTCGACGACGTCGGGGTCGGCCACCGAGCCGTGCACGAACGCGATGTCGTCACGGACCGGGTCCAGCGACGCCGGGTTGCCCGCGTAGGTCAGCGCGTCGAGCACGGTGACCTCGTACTCGGGGTGCTCGCGCAGCGTCTGGTGCACGAAGTTGGCGCCGATGAAGCCCGCGCCCCCGGTGACGAGCATGCGCATCGCCTGCTGAACCTCCTGAGTCGGTCGTTCGCAGCGAAGGAGGCCGTCGGCAGGGACGCCCCGGCGGCAGAGGATCACGGTAGCGGTCACGGCAGTCGACGCCCGCGGCCCCCCGATCAGCCCCGATGTCGACTGCCGTCCACACCAGACCCACGAGAGTGCGCCAGGGCCACTCCCAGTATTCAGGAGCTCACTCAGTTGGGCCCTTTTCCGTGCCCACGCCAATCTCCACTGCTCCGACAACTACCGGCCCAGTCAGTACGTGAAAAGGGTGGGCCGAACACCGCCGGACGTCAGTCACGCTCCCACTGCCCAGGTGTACTGGCCACGGACGTCGGTGACGGCGGGCGGCGTGGGTTGGTCCCCAGCTGGCGCACCACGTCGTGAGCAATTGGGCCAGGTCGCCGAGGAGGGCGCGAGGCGTGGACCGTTGGCTTCGTCTCGAGGACGAGTGGGAGGACGACCAACCGGCGTGGATCCCCGCCTGCTCTTCCAGCCGCTCTCCCGAGCGCCCGGAACACCGGCTCGGCTACACCAGAATTGATGTTTGCGTAGAGCGATGATCACGCGCAGTCACAGCAAGCCGGAAATGCCACAGCCGCCGTTTGCTGCGTGTGATTTCAGGTTGACCCATCTGTGTGCGCCGCGCCATGGTGGGACGACGCTCACGGCAGTAGCCGGGCCGGCAAGGGTGCCGCTGCATGACGACGAGGAGTGATGGTGGCGACGCGCGAGCCCGCATGGATCATCGAGAGCTATCAGCTCTCGATGATCGCGCACAGGGCCGCGGCGCACGCCGGACGTCCCTGGACGCGCCGGCTCGCGATCACCCTGTGGCTGTTCGGAGCAGTATGGCTCCTGTCCACGATCGCCGCCGGTGCCGCCGCCGCCGAGGCCACGGCGAGCCCGAGCGAAGGCACCGCCTCGAGCACGACCGGTAGCGGCACCCCCTCGTCCACCGACCCGGTGGACGAGGGGGAGGCACCTTCCGGGACCTCACCGGAGCCTGCAGAGGCGCCGCCCACCGGCGAGGCGCCGGATGCAGCGACGCCATCGAACGAACCGCCGCCTCCACCGGAAGCGGCCACGCCGTCCGGCCACCCAGCCGACGACTCCGTCACTCCCCCGGTTCCGACCACGTCCCCCGCGCCCGCTGCTGACCCACCCAGCGATCCGCCGCAGCCGGTCGCGACGGAGAACCCTGTCGGGACCGATGACCAGGGCTTCGGTGAGCCAGCGCCCCCCGGACCGGCAACGCCCACCGACCCAGCAACGCCCACCGACCCAGCAACGCCCACCGACCCAGCAACGCCCACCGACCCAGCAACGCCCACCGACGCGGCAGGCTCCCCGGCACCGGGGGTTCCCCCGGCGGAGGACCCGGCGCCAGCGCCCCCTGCTGCGGAGGCCCCTGCCCGCGACGACGACGAGGCGCACCTCCCGGAGGCCCAGGAAGTGCCGGTCAGTCCCGTCACGGAGGCGCGGCCGGTCACCGGCGGGCGCGACGTGGGCAGGGCCGTCCTCGACGACTGCGCTGGCGACTGCGCCGTCGTGGCGTCACCTCAGAGTGCGCCCTCGGTGAGCTCGGTGTGCGTCGTCACCCCCTCGCTCCTCCCGCCGGCGGAGGTAGCCGTCCCCTCGGTGCCAGACGAAGCCGCGTCACAGTCCGCAACCGAGGGCACCGGTCCCCACGCCCCCGCATCCGGCCAGCAAGCCACCCCGTCAAGGTCCGACGAGGGCTCGCAGACGACCGCGGGGGCACTCGAGCCGCCGACCACCTTCGGGAGCTGCAGCACAGATCTGTCCGGCGTGGCCCACGTGTCGGCCGCCACGGTTCTCGGGGTCATCGCGCCCGCGGTAGCGCTCCCCCTTCCCGCCTCGTCCGGCGCGAGCCACGCGGACGACGACGTGCCCAATCACGGACCGGCCGACGACCCGGGCAGCCGACCGACCTGAGTCTGGTACCGAGCCACGCGCTCGGGCTTCCCTGGATCGCCACGCCCGCCTCTGAGGCTCCGACGGCAAGAGCCGATGCGTATCGCCGGCTCCACAGCGCACCTCCCGACAACGTGCCCATCGTGCGGCACGCAGGCAAGGACCTGTACTGATGAGAAATAGTCAGCACTTCGAACCCGATCTCGCGATCGACCTGAGCAGTCTCCACGACGAGACACCGCCCGCCGCAAGCCATCTTCACGCGGTCGCCGGCAGCGCCGGCGCACAGCCGTGGCAGGTCCGCTACGTCCGCCGAATCATGGTCTCCGATGCCGCGTGCGCCGTCGTCGCCGCAGCAGCGTGCTACCTGGTGCGATTCGGGCAGCCCACCGATGTCGCAGCCGCTTCTCTGTGGCTGGCCGTGCTCCTGCCCGCGGTCTGGATCTTCTCCATGTCGGTCGCGCGCACCTACGAACCGCGCTTCTTGTGGACCGGAACTCAGGAGTTCCAGCGCATCTTCCTCGCCGCCGCGATACTCCTGGCCACCGTCGGGACGGTGTCGTGGGCGATGCAGTTGGAACTGGCCCGCGGTTTCGTCATCCTCGCACTCCCGCTGGTGGCTCTGGCGACCCTGGTGCAGCGGTACGCCTGGCGGCGATCGCTGCGGCGCCGATGGCATCGCGGGGAACACATCCAGCGGACCCTGCTGGTCGGCCACTTCAGCGGGGTAGAGGCGCTGCACGAGCAGATCCAGCGCCAGCCCCCTCACGGGCACCACGTGCTGGGTTGCTGCCTGCCGTCACGGGGGCAGGCTTCGCACCGCGGCATCGACCTGCCGGTGCTCGGCCAGCTCGAGGGGGTGGTCGGCGTCGTCCGTCGCTACGACGTGGACACGGTGATCGTCGTGCCGTCCCCGGAACTGGAGGGAGCCGCCCTCCGCCGCCTGGCCTGGGACCTGGAGAAGACCCCCGCCGAGCTGCTCCTCGCGCCGGCCATCACGGAGATCGTGGGCTCCCGCGTCGGTATCCGCCCTCTGTTCGGCCTGCCGCTCATGCACGTCGACCGGCCCGAGCTGACCGGCGTCCGGCGCCTCACCAAGGACCTCTTCGACCGAACCGCTGCGCTGGGCCTGCTGGTACTCATCGCCCCCGTCCTCCTGGGCATCACCGTCGCCTTGAAGGTGTCCAGCCCAGGGCCGGTGCTCTTCCGGCAGGAACGCGTCGGTCGACACGGCGCCATGTTCTCGATGCTGAAGTTCCGCACCATGGTCGTGGGAGCCGATCGCATGGTGGAGGTGCTCAGCGACGAGCACGATGGCAACGGGGTGCTGTTCAAGAAGCGTGACGATCCACGGGTGACGCGCATCGGCGCGGTGCTCCGGCGCTACTCGCTCGATGAACTGCCCCAGCTGATCAACGTGTTGCGTGGGGAGATGTCTCTCGTCGGGCCCCGCCCGCCGCTCCGCTCGGAGGTGGACAGGTACGGCTTCGACATGCACCGCCGTTTTCTCGTGAAGCCGGGGCTGACCGGTCTCTGGCAGGTCAGCGGTCGCTCGAACCTGTCGTGGAACGACTCGGTGCGGGCTGATCTGCTCTACGTCGAGAACTGGTCGCTGAAGTTCGATCTCGTCATCCTGTGGCGGACCTTCCAGGCGGTCCGCCGGGGGGAGGGCGCCTACTGACCACCCCTGGGGGCGGGACCGCCCCGGTACTACGACGCTCCTGCGATGCCCGCCCGTCCACCGCGAGGGGTACTAGGAGCTGTCGCAGTACCGGGGCGCCGCCGGATCAGCGGTATCCGGGGGAGACGTAGGCCGGGCCGACCGCCCCCACGGGTACGAAGTCGCCGGCAGCTGGCGCGCCCTCCCGTACCCCGCCGGTGACGGAGGGGTGCTGGGGCCAGGTCACCGTGCCCGACTTGAAGACTCCGGGGCACTCCTTGTGCGTCGCCGAGGGCCAGACGCTCTGCGTGAAGGGACGGCCCGGGCGCGGCTTCACGTAGACGCCGTCGAGGGTGAGCGGGTACTTGTCCTCGCAGTCCATCCAGATGTAGTAGCCGCCGCCGTCCGTCCCGCCGACGTCCGTGCCGGCGATGTTCGTGTTGCGGATGGTGCCCCGCCCGATTGCGCCGCGGGTCTCGAAGATGTGCAGTCCCTGGTAGTTCGTGGACCCCGTGAGCCGGTCGATCCGGAACTCACGCACGCCACCCCAGGGCTGGAAGACATCGGCGTGGTTGCCACCCTGACCGCCGCGCAGACCGTCTATACGCACGTTCTGGATCTGGACGACTGCCTCGGGAGCGCTCACCGCGATGCCGTCGGACTGCGATCCCGCGACGTCACCCCGGATGTGAACGCCCTCGATGTGCACCGTCCCGGTGCAGTCCTTGACGTAGATGGCCCGCTGGTCGGCGCCGCCGGCCTTCGCCGAAGGGAGAACCGTGATGGAGCCGCCGATCAGCACGGCGTTGCGGCAGTTGGTGATGCTCACCGGGCCGACGGAGTGGTTGGGCAGCTCGATCGCGACATCCCCACCCTTGGCGTTCACGACAGTCAACGAGTCGGTCGCGCTGACCGCTCGCACGGGGAAGTTGGCCCAACCAGACGGCGGTGCCCAGCTCAGCGAGCTCCCCGAGGTCACCTGCACACCCGGATCGGCGGGGGCAGGCGGGATCCTGGTCACCGACGTTTCGTCAGTCGTCTGAGTCGAACCGGTTCCGAGCGAGTGAGGTGCGTCCGCATCGGCGGTGGCGGCCGTGCCCGGGGTGCCGAGCTCCGTTCCGTAGTCTTCCGGGAAGTGTTCCGGGGCGTCCGTAGCCGTGGGGGCCGGGCTCGCGCTCGGGCTCGGGGTGGGAACGGGCGCAGCCGTCTGCCGGGGAACCACCCAGGGGGTCCTGTCAGCGCGATCGCTGGACACTGCACGTCCTGCATGCAGCTCGCGCCAAGCCCGGAATTTGGCGATCCAGTTTCGCTTCTCCTCGGAGGAAGTGGCGGCCGACTGGGACCAGAAGCTCGACAGACCGGCGGGAGCCAGATTCGGTTGCGCCATTGAAGTGAGGACGCCTGCCACGAGGAGCAGCGCCGCGAAAGCGCTGACGGTGCGGGGAAGGAAGGTGCGTCGCTTGCGCTGGACCCGAGAGCCCTTCACAGGACGAGAGCGATGTGAAGCCACGCACGGAACGTAGCATCACGTTTACGTAACGCCACCCCTTATGGACAACATTACATAGGGTGAGCATCAGTGATTCGTCATGTCTCGATGCGGAGAGGGACTGGTCTCACCGCGTCTCCGCAGGTCACTGCCGAGGTGTCGCCTCCATGCGGCGAGACGATGGCGCACGCACGCCCTTCTCGGAGCCTGTGACGGATGAGGTTCGTGAGAACGACGATGGTGCGCGGATGCATGCACGTCGGAGCTGATCCCGGATACGGACTTCGCCGCAGCCCTGGCGACGATTGCGGCCTGCCGCGCGCGAGAGGCCGGCCGAGGCTGCACTGCCGCCGCGGGAGCGTGAGCGGCCGCGCGGCCGCACCGGAAGTCGGCCCGGCCGGATGATCCAGGATCCAAGGGACCACAGGGCCGTCCTCCACGGACGACCAGAGCCTCATCCACCGACTGCGACAGGACTCGGCGCCTCGCAGCGTCGGATGATGAAGGACGCGGGGCCCATCACCGACGCAGCTCTGGTACGACAGCAATGGCGAACGTGACCGTGGTTCGGGCGAAGGGCACCGATCAAGCCCTCTGCGGTCTCCTCACCGCACCGCTATCGCAGACGTGCTCCGGAAACGGCGCGGCGACGCCGTCGTGCCTCCTGGCACAACGGCGTCGCCGGGCTCTCGATCAGACCGCTGACGGGCTGCTCAGGCCGGCCGCAGGGCCCGCATCCA
>NZ_SSXB01000181.1:0-754 GCF_021698995.1 Blastococcus sp. KM273129
GTCGTGGAACCACAACTTGCTCTGCGGCTTGTCCTCGGTCGGCGACGGGCCCGCCGTCGCGAACGCCGGACCCTGGTACATCCTGGGATCGGCTGCCGACGCCGGCGTGACAGCGAGGACCTGGACCGACAGCACGGCCAGCACGACGGCCACCGCAAGGGCAAGCCGGCGACGTACGAGGTCGGAGAGGGGCAGCCGGTCAGAGGTGCGCATCGAGTCCCCGTTGTAGTTGGACGTGAACGACATCGCTTCGCGAGAAAGCCGGGCGAAGCCTAGGGACAATCGACAGGCGATCGGCTCTCTCGCCCGGGAATCCCCCCGCTGCCCGCCTGTCGTCACCGTGCGTGGTCATTCGGATCTCAAGTGAGCGGCCATGGTCACCCGACCGGGGGACATGGACGTCGGGGCCCGCATGCGGGGCACCCGCGGAATGACCCCATCAGCCCTGCCGGCGGCCTGCTGCAGCGTCCTGACCAGGGATCGCGCGAAGAGATGACCGGACGTCGATCAGGGCGATGTGGCGGGAGTCGTCGGCGGGGTCGGTCAGGCGACCGGGCAGAGCCGGTTCCGGCGTGTGCCGCCCGTTGCTCGACCAGCCCGATCCGGTCTCCACCAGGTCGGCGCGGGCTGCACCAGCGCCCGCCTGCCGTGCCGCGCGCGGCGACGCCGTCGTGCCTCCTGGCACAACGGCGTCGCCGGGCTCTCGATCAGACCGCTGACGGGCTGCTCAGGCCGGCCGCAGGGCCCGCATCCA
>NZ_SSXB01000182.1:0-738 GCF_021698995.1 Blastococcus sp. KM273129
GGCGTGCCCGGCCCCCGAGGCCGCGTACACCTCCCCACCCTGGAAGGCCATCACCACACCCACCCCGTCCGCGGTCGGCACCGCATCCGAGGTGGGGTAACCCAGCGGCCCCGCAGGCCCGCCGCCTTCCTGCCAGCCGAGGAGGACGTCGCCGGGGACCAGGCGCGTGCCCAGGTCGCGGTGCAGGTACAGGGAGCCGCCCTGGAAGTGCCCGTACTGCGCGAGACCGTCGGCCGTCGCGGCCGAGTCCGCGGTGGGCATGCCCAGGTCGCCGGCGTCACCGCCGGCGGCCAGCCACGCGTCCCGCACCGGCCCGCCCACGACCCGCGCCCCGGTGGCGGCCGACCAGTAGATCGCCCCGCCCTGGAACGACGCCGCCCGGCCGCCCCCGGGCAGGTCGACGACATCGGAGGTCGGGTAGCCCAGCGCACCGTTCTGCCAGCCCGTGGCCGCCCACCGCTGCCGCACCGCACCGGTCACCACCCGGGCGCCGGTGGCCGGCGACCAGTAGATCGAGCCGTTCTCGAAGTGCGCGAACGCACCCCCGTCGGGCAGCGCCCGCACCCCCGTGGTCGGGTAGCCCAGCTCGCCGGCGGGCCCGCCGGCGGCGGTGAACCGGTCACGCACCGGCCCGTGCAGGGCGTGCCCGGCCCCCGAGGCCGCGTACACCTCCCCACCCTGGAAGGCCATCACCACACCCACCCCGTCCGCGGTCGGCACCGCATCCGAGGTGGGGTA
>NZ_SSXB01000183.1:0-730 GCF_021698995.1 Blastococcus sp. KM273129
CGACCGGCTGGCCCCGCTGCTCGTCGCGGGCAACCGGCTCGCGACCGAGATCGCCCGCACCGTCCGCCAGGGCGAGCTCACCGGGGCCGCCGAGCACGACGGGCAGAACACCATGGCTGCCTGGCTGCGCGGCCACGCCCGCCTCTCCCCGGCCGCCGCCGCCCGGCTGGTGTCTTCCGGGCGGGCGCTGGAGGCCCTGCCTGCGGTCGCCGCCGCGGCCGCCACCGGGGCGCTGCCCGCCGACGCACTGGCGGTCATCGCCCCGGTGGCCACCCCGGGCAGCCTGGCCGCCGCCGCGGCCCAGGGCGTCGACCTGGCCGGGGTGGACGCCGCGTTCGCCGAGGTCGCCGCGACCCGCCCGCACGCCGAGCTGCGGCAGGTCGTGGCGCACTACCTGGCCCGGCTGGACCCCGACGGGCCCGAGCCCGACCCCACCGAGGGCCGGTCGTTCACCCTGGTCAAGCACGCCGACGGCAGCGTCAGCGGCCGGTTCGAGCTCGACGCCGTCGGCGGGGAGAAGCTGCAGACCGCCGTGGAGTCCATCGCGCAGGCCGACCGGCCCGCCGGGGACACCCGCACCCGCGCCCAGCAGCAGGCCGACGCCCTCGTCCAGCTCTGCGACAACCAACTCGCCGCCGGCACCCTGCCGGTGCTGCGCACCCAGAAGCCGCACGTGGTGGTCCGTGTCGACCTGGAGGACCTGGTCGACCCCGCCGCCGGGCCCGGCGCG
>NZ_SSXB01000184.1:0-721 GCF_021698995.1 Blastococcus sp. KM273129
CCCCGTCCGCGGTCGGCACCGCATCCGAGGTGGGGTAGCCCAGCACGCCGTCGATGCCCCCGGCGGCGTCCCACGCCTCGACCACCGCACCCGGCACGACGTGCCCACCGAGGGCGGCGTGCAGGTAGACCGCGCCGCCGGCGAACCGGCCGTACTGGGCCAGGCCGTCCGGGGTGCTCGCGGCGTCCGCGACCGGCATGCCCAGGTCGCCGGCGTCACCGCCGGCGGCCAGCCACGCGTCCCGCACCGGCGCCAGCAGCACCCGCGCCCCCGTGCCCGACGACCAGTACACCGACCCGCCCTGGAAGTGCGCGAACGCCCCACCATCGGCCAACGCCGTCACATCACTGACCGGGAAACCCAGCGGACCGTTCTCCCAACCCGCCGCGGCCCACCGGTCCCGCACGACCCCCGACACGATCCGCGCACCCGTCGCAGGCGACCAGTAGATCGACCCACCCTGGAAGTGGACGAACCGCCCACCGTCCTTCAGCGACCCCACGTCGCTCACCGGGAAGCCCAGCGCACCGTTCTCCCAGCCCGCCGCACCCCACCGGTCCCGGATCTCCACCGACAGGACCCGCGCACCCGTGCCCGGCGACCAGTACACCGACCCGCCCTGGAAGTGCTGGAAGCACCCACCATCACGCAACCCGCACGTCGTGTCCCCCACCGGGTAACCCAGCGCACCCCGCTCCCACCCCGCCGCGGCCCACCGGTC
>NZ_SSXB01000185.1:0-694 GCF_021698995.1 Blastococcus sp. KM273129
GGGGTGGACGAGGCGCTCGCGCAGGTGGCCGCGACCCGGCCGCACGCCGAACTGCGCCAGGTCGTGCGCCACCACCTGGCCCGGCTGGACCCCGACGGGCCCGAGCCCGACCCCACCGAGGGCCGGTCGTTCACCCTGGTCACGCCGACGGCAGCGTCAGCGGCCGGTTCGAACTCGACGCCGTCGGCGGGGAGAAGCTGCAGACCGCCGTGGAGTCCATCGCGCAGGCCGACCGGCCCGCCGGGGACACCCGCACCCGCGCCCAGCAGTCCGCCGACGCCCTCGTCCAACTCGCCGACAACCAGCTCGCCGCCGGCACCCTGCCGACCCTGCGCACCCACAAGCCGCACGTCGTCGTCCGGGTCGACCTGGAGGACCTCATCGACCCCACCGCCGGACCCGGCGCGGCCACCCTCGGCTTCGAGGCCACCATCTCCGCCGCCCGGGCCCGCTGGCTGGCCTGCGACGGCGGCATCACCCGCATCGTGCTCGACCCCGAAGGGCAGCCGCTGGACGTGGGCCGCACCCCGGCCCCTCCGCAGGGGCCCGCCGCGAGCCTGCGAGTGGCGGGGGGCGGAGGGGTCCTTTCATTCGCCGGTTGCGACGCCCCGGCCCACTGGTGCGACGTGCACCACCTGGTGCACTGGGCCGACGGCGGGGAGACCTCGCTGGAGAACTCAGGGCTGCTGTGCGA
>NZ_SSXB01000186.1:0-604 GCF_021698995.1 Blastococcus sp. KM273129
GGCAGCGTGGTGCTGGTCGGTGGCGGCCCCGGCGACCCCGGCCTGATCACCGTCCGCGGCCGCCAGGCCCTGGCCACCGCCGACGTCGTCGTCGCCGACCACCTCGCCCCCCAGGCCCTCCTGGCCGCCCTGCCCCCCGAGGTCCAGGTCATCGACGCCGCCAAGCTCCCCCGCGGCCGCGCCATGGCCCAGGAGACCATCAACGACCTGCTCCTCACCCACGCCCGCGTCGGCCGCCGCGTCGTGCGCCTCAAGGGCGGGGACCCCTACGTCTTCGGCCGCGGCTACGAAGAACTCCAGGCCTGCACCGCCGCCGGCATCCCCGTCGAGGTCGTCCCCGGCATCACCAGCGCCGTCGCCGTCCCCGCCCTCGCCGGCATCCCGGTCACCCACCGCGGCCTGACCCACGAGTTCGTCGTCGTCTCCGGCCACCTGCCCCCCGGCCACCCCGACTCCCTGGTCGACTGGGCCTCCCTGGGCCGCCTCCGCGGCACCCTGGTGGTCCTCATGGGCGTGGACACCGCACCCGCCATCGCCACCGCCCTCGTGCAGCACGGCCGCGACCCCCGCACCCCCGTCGCCGTCGTCACCGACGGCTCCACCC
>NZ_SSXB01000187.1:0-574 GCF_021698995.1 Blastococcus sp. KM273129
ACCCCCGAGGCGATCCCGCCCGGCGTGGCCGACACGCTCAACCAGATGCTCCGCAAGGACGTCGAACCCGGCTACGGCGGCCAGACCGGCCGGCGGGCGGGCTGGTGCCCACGAGCGCGCCGGGGGCGAGGTCGCTGTCCACCCGGTGGACCCGGTGGAGGAAGCCGGCGTCCTCGAGTACGTCCTGGCACGCCAGCGGCTCGTCGCAGGACGGCACCCGGACGGTGTTCCCGCGGACCACCTCGGGGTCGGCGGGCGGGAAGTCGGCGCTGCCGCGGGCGGTGAGGATCGGCGCCATCGCGTCGTGCCAGATGGTGGCGCCCTTGCCCCCGCCGAAACCGCCGACGTCCTCGTTCTCCTTCGGGTTGAACACCATCACGCTGGCGGCGATCTCCGGCGTGTAGCCGACGAACGCCACCGAGACGTTCTCCTGGGTGGTGCCGGTCTTCCCGGCGATCTGGTGGCCCGGCACGTACGCCCGCCGGCCGGTCTGGCCGCCGTAGCCGGGTTCGACGTCCTTGCGGAGCATCTGGTTGAGCGTGTCGGCCACGCCGGGCGGGATCGCCTCGGGGGT
>NZ_SSXB01000188.1:0-553 GCF_021698995.1 Blastococcus sp. KM273129
CCGCCCCCACCGGCGGATGCGTGCAGATCGCCATCGGCAACCCCGCCGACGGGCGGCTGATCACCGTCGCCACCCGCAGCCGGCTCCGCCGCGCCGCCGGCCACCGTCGCCGCACGCGGCAGCGCATCCGTCCCTCCACCGCGTCGGCCGGCGGCACTCCTGTCGTCGACCAGGCCGAGGACGGGCCGGGCCTCGGCCCACCGGCACCGACCACCACCTACCGACCCACCGCCGGCCAACGCCGCTTCCTGCAGGTCCGCGACCGCCACTGCCGCATGCCCGGCTGCCGCCGGCGCGCCGCCCGCTGCGACATCGACCACGCCACCGCCCACGCCCACGGCGGCCCCACCGACTGCTGGAACCTCTGCTGCCTCTGCCGGCGGCACCACCGCATCAAGACCTTCGCCCGCGGGTGGGCCTTCACCCTCCTCCCCGACGGGCAGCTGGCCGTCCGCACCCCGTCGGGGAGGAGGGTGAAGGCCCACCCGCGGGCGAAGGTCTTGATGCGGTGGTGCCGCCGGCAGAGGCAGCAGAGGTTCCAGCAGTCGGTGGG
>NZ_SSXB01000189.1:0-532 GCF_021698995.1 Blastococcus sp. KM273129
TCGTCGAGGTCGACGAGGACACCACCGCCTACGACGGCGGCCACATCGAGGGCGCCGTCAAGCTGGACTGGAAGAAGGACCTGCAGGACCCGCTGCGCCGCGACTACCTGGACAGGAGCGCCTTCGAGGAGCTGCTGTCGAGCCGGGGCATCGGCAACGATGACACCGTCGTCCTGTACGGCGGCAACAACAACTGGTTCGCCGCCTACGCGTACTGGTACTTCAAGATCTACGGCCACTCCGACGTCAAGCTGATGGACGGCGGCCGCAAGAAGTGGGAGCTGGACGGCCGCCCGCTGTCCAAGGACGCTCCTCAGCGCCCGGCCACCCAGTACAAGGCGTCCGAGCCGGACCTGTCGATCCGCGCGTTCCGCGACGAGGTCGTGGCCTCCATCGGCTCGAAGAACATCGTCGACGTGCGCTCGCCCGACGAGTTCTCCGGCAAGATCCTCGCGCCCGCCCACCTGCCCCAGGAGCAGTCGCAGCGGGCCGGTCACGTGCCCACCGCGATCAACATCCCGTGGAGCAAGGC
>NZ_SSXB01000190.1:0-529 GCF_021698995.1 Blastococcus sp. KM273129
CTGCGAGTGGTGGGCGGCGGGAGGGTCAGTTCTCACGAGGTCCTCCCCGGTCGGACGTCGGTGGGCGCGGGCTCCCCGGCGTTCCGCTCCCCGTGGAGGCCGTGGCGCTGCGCCTGGACCAGGACGAGGAGGTGCGGGTCGCCGCCGACCACCGCGGCGGCGCGGTGATCTCGCAGCCCTACCGGCCCGACTCCACCGTCGCCCTGCCGGAGCGGGTGCTGGGCGACCTGCTCAGCGAGGAGCTGCGGCGGCTGGACCCCGACGAGCCCTACGCCGACGCGCTCTCCTCCGCCACCGGCATCGCCGGGCTGGCCGAGCGCGCGCGGTCCCGGCAGCACATCTGGTTCGACCCGGCCGAGAACGACGGCGACGAGACCGGCCCGACCGGCCCCACCGTGCCCGGCGACTCCGAGGACTCCGACGAGGTCGCCCTCCACGGGGAGCGGAACGCCGGGGAGCCCGCGCCCACCGACGTCCGACCGGGGAGGACCTCGTGAGAACTGACCCTCCCGCCGCCCACCACTCGCAG
>NZ_SSXB01000020.1:0-54150 GCF_021698995.1 Blastococcus sp. KM273129
GCACCGCCAGGGCACCGCCCCAGGGGACGGCGCGGTGGGGGCGGTGGGGACGACGGTGCTCACGGTGGGTGCCTCTCTCGGCGGTGGTGTCGGGTCGCCGGAGAAGCTAGGAGCGGGGCCCGGTCGCCGGCTGCCCTCCGCGGGCTCGACCTGCGTCGGCCGTCCGGTGGACGGGGGACGCGCGGTCGTGTCCACCTCGCGGGGGACCCGACGGGGGGCGCGGCGTCCCTATCCTCGGCGGGCCCGTTCCGTCCGCGCCGCCGGAGGCCGCCCGTGCCCGCGTTCCTGCGCACCGTCGCCGTCCCCTGGGGCGGTGCCCTGGCGGTGCTGGTCGTCGGCGCGGCCGAGTTCCTCCTCGACCCCCGGGGGCCGGGGTTCGCCGCGACCGCGGGGGTGCTCGCGCTGGTCGGGCTCGCCGGGGCGCTCGCGCCGTGGTCGCCGGTCGGGGCGGCGCTCGTCGTGGGCCTCACGTTCCCCGTCGGCTCGGCCGCCGGGCTGGACGGGCCGAACGGCGCCCAGCTGTTCGCGCTGCTGCTCTCCACCGGGTGGGCCGGCAGTCAGGAGCCGCCGCGCCGCTCGTGGGCCGCGCCGGCCGCCGACCAGGTGCTGGCGACGGTGGGCATCCTCCTGTGGGCGGCGCCGTCGCAGGCCTGGGAGAACCTGTTCTTCGGTCTGCTCCTGTGGGGGTCGTGGGGCGTCGGGGTGCTGACCCGGCGGTCGCGCGAGCGTGCGGAGCAGCTGGGCCGGCTCGCCGCCCGGCTCGACGCCGAGCGCGAGGTGGCAGAGGCCACCGCCGTGGCGGCCGAGCGCGCCCGGATCGCCCGCGACGTGCACGACTCGGTGGCCCACTCGGTGAGCGTCATGGTCCTGCAGGTCGGGGCGCTGCGGACGACGCTCGACCCGGGCCACCGGGCCGCCGGCGTCCTGGCGGGGGTGGAGCGGATCGGCCGGGAGGCGGTCGACGAGCTGCGCGGGCTGGTGGGGCTGCTGCGCGAGGAGCAGGGCGTCTCCGCCCCGCCGTCGCTGGCCCGCGTCCCGGAGCTGGTCGAGGAGGTCCGCGGGGCCGGGCTGCCGGTGGTCCTCGAGGTGCAGGGCGAGCCGCGGGAGCTGCCGCAGGCCGTCGACGTCTCCGCCTACCGGGTGCTGCAGGAGGCGTTGTCCAACGTGCTCCGTCACGCCGGCCCGGTCCGCACGACGGTCGTCGTCCGGCACGACGCGGCCGGCCTCGAGCTGTGCGTGGAGGACAACGGGCCGGGGCCGGGCCCGTCACCGGCGCCGCGGGGCGTGGGCGGGCACGGGTTGATCGGCATCCGCGAGCGGGTCGCCGTCCTCGGCGGCGCGGTCGACGCCGGACCCCGCGCCGACGGCGGCTTCCGGCTGCACGCCCGCTTCCCGGTGCGGGAGGCCCGGTGACGATCCGGGTGGTCCTCGCCGACGACCAGGAGATGGTGCGGGCGGGCCTGCGCATGCTCCTGGAGTTCCAGCCCGACCTCGAGGTGGTGGGCGAGGCCGCCGACGGCCTGGCGGCGGTCGAGGTCGTCACCCGCACGCGACCCGACGTCGTCCTGATGGACGTGCGGATGCCCCGCTGCGACGGGATCGAGGCGGCCCGCCGGATCACCACCGCCACGCCCGAGGTCGCCGTCGTCGTCCTGACCACGTTCGACGAGGACGCACCGTTGGCCGAGGCGATGCGCGCGGGGGTCAGCGGTTTCCTGCTCAAGGTGGCGCCGCCGGAGCAGCTGCTGCAGGCGGTCCGCACCGTCGCCGCCGGCAACGGCCTGCTCGACCCGGCGGTGACCCTCCGGGTGATCCGGGCCTCGGCCGCTGCGCCGGCGCCCGACCCCCGGTCGGTCGCCGCGCTGGCGACCCTCACCGCGCGGGAGACCGAGGTCCTGCGGCTGGTGGCCGAGGGGCTGACCAACGCCGAGATCGCCGCGCGCCTGTACCTCGGGGAGGCCACGGTCAAGACCTACCTGTCGCGGATGCTGACCAAGCTCGACCTGCGCGACCGGGTGCAGGCAGTGGCCTTCGCCTTCCGGAGCGGCCTGGTCCCCCTCACGCCACCCGGGACGCCGACCCCGCCGGGCCCCTGACCGGCGCGGCTGCCAGGCTGGGCGTCATGACCGAGACCACCGCAGCCCCCGTCCGGATCGAGCGGGACGGCGACGTCGCCGTCGTCGTGCTGGAGAACCCGCCGCTGAACCTCTTCGACGCCGCGGTGTTCGACGCGATCGAGCGGGTGGCCGGCGAGCTGGTGGAGCTGACCGACCCGGCGCGGGCCGACCGGGCGCGCGCGGTGCTCGTCGAGGCCCGCGGCAAGGTGGTCTCCGGCGGGGTGGACGTCACCTACTTCCGCGACATCGCCGAGGGCCCGGAGCCGGCCCGGCGCGGCGGCGAGCTGTGGGCCCGGCTGCTGCGGGTGGCCAACGCTTTCGAGGACCTCCCCGTGCCCACGGTCTTCGCCGCGCACGGGCTCTGCCTCACCGCCGCCTTCGAGCTGGCGCTGTCCTGCGACATCCTGCTGGCCGCCGAGAAGGCGTCGTTCGGTCTCGTGGAGATCGTCGTGGGCCTCACCCCGTCGATGGGCGGCCCCCAGCGGCTGGCCGAGCGGGCCGGCCCGGCCCGCGCCAAGGAGCTGATCTACACCGGCGAGCGCTACCCGGCGGCCGTCCTGGAGCGGTGGAACGTGGTGAACCGGGTGCTCCCCGACGAGGGCTTCGCCGAGGCGGCGCGGGCGTACGCGCAGCGGGTCGCGGCCGGGCCGACCGTGGCGCACGCGGCCACCAAGCGGCTGGCGACCGTCGCCGTCCGCGAGGGCGCCCGGGCGGCGGACGCGCTGGTGCCGGAGATCTCCGGGCCGCTGTTCGCCACCGACGACCTGCGCGGTGCCGTCGCGTCGTTCCTGGCAGACGGGCCGGGCAAGGCCACCTACACCGGGCGCTGACCCCTTCGGGCGACGCGGGTTCCGGGTGGCCTGGCGCGGGTAGAGTCGTGCGGGTCACCGGTGCGGGTCCCCGCACCTCGCCGTCGCAGAGAGGCAGGGTCGAGGGTTCTTGCCCGACACCTCCCCGAACGTCCCCGTGCCAGGAGCGCCCACGTCGCGTGAGGCCTCGGCGCAGGCAGCCGCGGCGGACGGCACGCTCGCCGCTCCGCCCACCCCCTCCACCGCGCCCGTCCGGGCCACCATCACCGTCCCCGACGGGGTCTCGATGGTCGCCCTCCTCGGTTCGGGCGACGAGCTGCTCCGGCTCGTGGAGGGCGAGCTCGACGCCGACGTCCACGTGCGCGGCAACGAGATCGCCGTCACCGGGCAGCCGGCCGACAACGCCTTCGCCGTCCGCGTCTTCGACGAGCTGATCGCGCTGCTGGGCACCGGCCAGGTGCTCCGGCCGGACTCGGTGCGCCGGGTCATCGGCATGCTCAAGGCCGGCGGCGCGGAGCGCCCGGCCGACGTGCTGAGCCTGGACATCATCAGCCGCCGGGGCCGCACGATCCGGCCCAAGACGCTCAACCAGAAGCGCTACGTCGACGCCATCGACCAGCACACCGTCGTCTTCGGCATCGGCCCGGCCGGCACCGGCAAGACCTACCTGGCCATGGCCAAGGCGGTGCAGGCGCTGACCACCAAGCAGGTCAACCGGATCATCCTGACCCGGCCGGCCGTCGAGGCCGGCGAGCGGCTGGGCTACCTGCCCGGGACCCTCTCCGAGAAGATCGACCCCTACCTGCGGCCGCTCTACGACGCGCTGCACGACATGGTCGACCCGGAGTCGATCCCGCGGCTCATGCAGTCGGGCACCATCGAGGTCGCGCCGCTGGCCTACATGCGGGGAAGGACCCTGAACGACGCGTTCGTCATCCTCGACGAGGCCCAGAACACCACGGCCGAGCAGATGAAGATGTTCCTCACCCGGCTCGGTTTCGGGTCCAAGATCGTCGTCACCGGTGACGTCACGCAGGTCGACCTGCCCGGCGGCGCGCAGAGCGGGCTGAAGATCGTCCGCGAGATCCTCGACGGCATCGAGGACGTCCACTTCGCCAACCTGACCAGCACCGACGTCGTCCGCCACCGGCTCGTCGGCGACATCGTCGACGCCTACGAGCGCTGGGACGCGACCCGCCAGGCGCCCACCACCCGATCGGCCGCCGGTGCGCCGGCCCGTACCGCCCGGCCGCGCCGGCAGGGGAGCTGACCACCGTGCCCGTCGAGGTGTCCAACGAGTCCGAGATCGCGGTCGACGAGGCGGAACTGGCCGGCGTCTGCCGCTTCGTGCTCGGCGAGATGAAGATCAACCCGATGGCCGAGCTCTCCGTGCTCTGCGTCGACCCCGACTACATGAGCAGCCTGCACGAGCGGTGGATGGGTGAGAAGGGCCCCACCGACGTGCTGGCGTTCCCCATGGACGAGTTCGACAGCGGCCGGCCCGACGACCCCGAGCCCGGGCCGGCCCTGCTCGGCGACATCGTGCTGTGCCCCGCCGTCGCCGTCCGGCAGGCGCGCGCCGCCGGGCACTCCATGGACGACGAACTGGTGCTGCTGGCCACCCACGGGGTGCTGCACCTGCTGGGCTACGACCACATGGAGCCCGAGGAGGAGAAGGAGATGTTCGGCCTCCAGTCGAAGCTCATCGACGCCTGGCGCGCCGCTCCCCGTGAGCCGGTGACCGGGGCGCCGGTGGTCAAGGAGACCGGTTCCCGATGACAGCCGGCTCGATCACCAGCCTGGTGGTCGCCATCTGCCTCATCCCCCTCGCCGGACTGTTCGGTGCGATGGAAGCCGCCCTCCAGCGGGTCTCGAAGGCGCGCGTGGAGGAGCTGCGCCGCGACGGCGTGAAGCGGGCGGCGGGCCTGGAGGAGGTCGTCGCCGAGCGGGCGCGGCACGTCTCGCTGCTCCTGCTGCTGCGGATCCTCTGCGAGATGGTCGCCGCGGTGATCGTGGCGCTCCTCTTCTTCGACCTGTGGGACAGCACCCTGCAGGCGGTGCTCGTGGCCGCGGGTGTCATGACCGTGGTCAGCTACGTGCTGGTGGGCGTCGGCCCGCGCACCCTCGGCCGGCAGCACGCATACGGCACCGCGCTGGCCACCGCGGGTGTCGTCCGGCTGCTGGGCCGGGTGCTGGGCCCCGTGGCGACCCTGCTGATCCTGGTCGGCAACGCGATCACCCCCGGCCGCGGTTTCCGCGACGGCCCCTTCTCCTCCGAGGTGGAGCTGCGCGAGCTGGTCGACATGGCCGAGGAGCGCGGCGTCGTCGAGTCCGGCGAGCGCAACATGATCCACTCGGTGTTCGAGCTCGGCGACACCATCGCCCGCGAGGTGATGGTCCCGCGCACCGACGTCGTCTGGATCGAGCGCACCAAGACCGTCCGCCAGGCGCTGGCCCTGGCGCTGCGGAGCGGCTTCAGCCGCATCCCGGTGATCGGCGAGAACGTCGACGACGTCGTCGGCGTCGTCTACCTCAAGGACCTGGTCCGCCGCTCGCAGAACGCCCAGGACCGCAACGGGCCCAGGGTCGAGGAGCTGATGCGTCCGCCGACGTTCGTCCCGGAGTCCAAGCCGGTCGACGAGCTGCTGCGGGACATGCAGGCGCAGCGGATCCACATCGCGATCGTGGTCGACGAGTACGGCGGGTTCGCCGGCCTGGTCACCATCGAGGACATCCTCGAGGAGATCGTCGGCGAGATCGCCGACGAGCACGACGCCTTCCAGCGGCCGGAGATCGAGCAGCTCGAGGACGGCTCGGCCCGGGTCACCGCCCGCCTGCCGGTGCAGGACCTCGCCCAGCTCTTCCCCGGCGTGGAGCTGCCCGAGGGCGACGACGTGGAGACCGTCGGCGGCCTGCTCGCCCGCGAGCTGGGGCGGGTGCCGATCGAGGGCGCCGCGGCCGAGGTCGCCGGGCTGCGGCTGGTCGCCGAGAGCACCGGCGGGCGGCGCAACCGGATCGACACCATGCTGGTGTGCCGGTTGCCCGAGCCCTCGGAGGACGACGACGAGGGCGCCGACGAGCCGCAGGCGTCGGGGGCCACCCGCGCGGAGCAGCCCGCCGGCGTGGAAAGCTGAACCACCGTGGCTGATCTGCACCCCGAGGACGCGAAGCTCGTCACGCTCGCCCGGTCCGCGCGCGCCCGCACCGGCGCCACCGAGGGTGCGGCGGTGCGCGACACCGACGGCCGCACCTACGTCGCGGCCAGCGTGGCGCTGCCGTCGCTGACGCTCACCGCGCTCCAGGCCGCCGTCGCCGCGGCCGTCTCCAGCGGGGTCGAGGGGCTGGAGGCCGCCGTCGTCGTCTCCGCCGCCGAGGCGGTGGAGCCCGCCGGGCTGGCCGCCGTCCGCGACCTCACCGCCGGCGCGCCCGTGCACCTGGCCGGGCCGGACGGCGCCCTGCGCGCCTCCGCCTAACGGGTCAGCGGCACCCCGAGGGCGTCGGCGAACGCGGCCGGGTCCCGCACCCACAGGGTGAGGGCCCGCTCGCCGTCGTCGTCGAGGTGCCGGACGGCGACCCGGCTGCGCCCCGGCAGCCACCCGCCGCGCTTCTCCGGGCGCGGCCAGTCCTCCGGGGTGCGGCCGGCGTGCACCTCCTGCACCAGCGCCGAGGGGACGACGGCCCGCGGATCGGTCCGGCTGCCGGCCACGTCGAAGGAGAGCCCGTGGTCGGAGACGGTGACCCGGCGGGCGTTCAGCACGTACACCGCGATCCCGGCGACGAGCGCCAGCGGCAGCTCGTCGCGCACCGCGTCCGAGCCGGCGAGCCAGCCGAACAGGCCCAGCCACAGGACGACGACGAGCACCGCCGCGCCGGCCGCGTACGGACCCCCCGGCCGGTACTGCCAGTACCGCAGCGGGGCGGGGACGACGGTCGCCGTCCGCTTCGGGCCCCAGCCGGCGATGAACCGGTGCCCGCGCACCTGCTCGACGTGCGCCCGCCGGGCGCGGTCCGCCGCCGCGCGGGGTGGCCGCGCCCTGTTCCGCTGTCGTCCTGCCACGGCATCGATCCTCCCAGCCGGAGCGGGGTCCGGTCCGGGGGAGCGCGGCAGCCGGTGGCAGGAACGCTGCGCATCTCGTCCTGCCTGCCGCTTCCGCGCGCGGGCGACGCGGGGGACCGTCGAGCCGTGACGACGCTGCTCTTCCTGCTGCTGGCGCTCCTGGTGCTGCGGGCGCTGGCCGGCCCCGGCGCGCGGCAGGGGTCGCCGCCGTGGTCGTGGCCGGAGGCCGGGCGCAGGCTGACCCGCGAGGTGCTGGCCGGCGCCCGGGTGCTCGGCCGGCTCGACGCCGGGCGGCGCGACCGGATGGGCCGCCCCTGGTCCTGACGCCGGCCGTGCCCCGCCGTGCCCCCGTCGTGCCGTCGTCCGCCGGGGCGCGGGCTTGTCGGCGACCGGTGGGAGACTGACCGGTGTGACCGACCCTGACCAGCCCTACCGCAGCGGCTTCGTCGCCCTGGTCGGGCGCCCCAACGCCGGCAAGACCACGCTGACCAACGCGATGGTCGGCGAGAAGGTCGGCATCGTCAGCAACCGGCCGCAGACCACCCGGCACGCCATCCGCGGTGTCGTCCACCGGCCCGGCGGGCAGGTCGTGCTGGTCGACACCCCGGGGCTGCACAAGCCCAGGTCGCTGCTGGGCCGCCGGCTCAACGACGTCGTGCGCGACACGCTGGCCGACGTCGACGTCGTCGTGTTCTGCGTCCCGGCCGACCAGCCCGTCGGCACGGGTGACCGCTTCATCGCCCGCCAGCTGCGGGAGGTGCGGGCGCCGGTGGTCGTCGTCGTCACCAAGACCGACGCCGCCGCGAAGAAGCAGGTGGCCGAGCAGCTGGTGGCAGCCAGCCAGCTGGTCGAGGCCGCCGAGGTGGTGCCGGTCAGCGCCGTCAAGGGCGACCAGGTGGAGCTGCTGGAGGACCTCCTGGTCGGGCTGCTGCCGGAGGGGCCGCCGCTCTACCCGGAGGAGCAGACCACCGACGAGGACACCGAGCGGCAGCTGGCCGAGCTGGTGCGCGAGGCGGCGCTGGAGAAGGTGTTCCAGGAGGTGCCGCACTCGCTCGCGGTCACCATCGAGGAGGTCAACCGCCGTCCCGACCCCAAGCGGGCCGGGCGGGAGCTGGTCGAGGTGCACGCGCTGCTGCACTGCGAGCGGCCCAGCCAGAAGCCGATGCTGCTGGGCAAGGGCGGGTCGGTCATCAAGGCGATCGGCACCGAGGCGCGCCAGGGCATGGAGGCGCTGCTGGACGCGCGGGTGCACCTGGAGCTGCACGTCACCGTGCTCGGGGAGTGGCAGGACGACCCGAAGAAGCTCAACCGGCTGGGTTACTGAGGTGAGCACCACCCCGAAGGCGCTCTACCGGGACGAGGGCATCGTCCTGCGCACGCAGAAGCTCGGCGAGGCCGACCGGATCATCACCGTGCTCACCCGCCGGCACGGCAAGGTGCGCGCGGTGGCCAAGGGCGTGCGCCGGACCAAGAGCAAGTTCGGCGCCCGGCTCGAGCCGTTCACCCACGTCGACGTGCAGTTCTACACCGGCCGGAACCTGGACATCGTGAGCCAGGTGGAGTCGATCCGCGCCTACGGCCAGGAGATCGTCGCCGACTACCCGGCCTACACCGCCGGCACCGCCGTCCTGGAGACCGCCGACCGGCTCACCGCCGAGGAGAAGGAGCCCTCGCTGCGGTTGTTCCTCCTCGTCGTCGGCGCGCTGCGGGCGCTGGGGGAGCGGGCCCACCCCGCGCCGCTGGTGCTCGACGCCTTCCTGCTGCGGGCGATGTCGGTGGCCGGCTGGGAGCCGGCGCTGGCCGACTGCGCCCGGTGCGGTGAGGCCGGCCCGCACCGGCACTTCTCCGTGCCCGCCGGCGGAACCGTCTGCCCGGCCTGCCGCCCGACCGGCTCGGCGATGCCCAGCCCGGTGACCATCGAGCTGCTCGACGCGCTGCTGACCGGCGACTGGCCCCGCGCCGAGGCGAGCCAGGGCACCAACCGGCGGGAGGGCAGCGGACTGGTCGCCGCGCTGCTGCAGTGGCACCTGGAGCGCGGGCTGCGCTCGCTGCCGCTGGTGGACCGCACCGAGTCGGCGCCCCGCCGGGAGATGAGCCTGCTGCATGAGGCGTGAGGTCAAGGCCCCCAACCCGCACCCGTCCGGCGTCCGGCCGCCGCAGCTGCCGAAGGACAAGGTGCCCCGGCACATCGCCCTGGTCATGGACGGCAACGGCCGCTGGGCCAAGCAGCGCGGCCTGCCCCGCACCGCCGGGCACGAGGCGGGCGAGTCATCGCTGTTCGACTGCGTCGAGGGCGCGATCGAGCTGGGCGTCAAGGCGATCAGTGCGTACGCCTTCTCCACCGAGAACTGGCGGCGCAGCCCGGAGGAGGTGCGCTTCCTCATGGGCTTCAACCGCGACGTGATCCGCCGTCGCCGCGACGAGATGCACGAGCTCGGGGTCCGGGTCCGCTGGGCGGGGCGCCGGCCGCGGCTGTGGCGCAGCGTCATCAAGGAGCTGGAGATCGCCGAGGAGCTCACCCGCGACAACGACGTCCTCACCCTCACCATGTGCGTGAACTACGGGGGGCGGGCGGAGATCGCCGACGCCGCGGCCGCGATCGCCCGCGAGGTCGCCGCGGGGCGGCTGAACCCGGACAAGGTCGACGAGGCCACGGTCGCCCGGTTCCTGGACGAGCCGGACATGGAGGACGTCGACCTCTTCGTGCGGAGCTCGGGGGAGAACCGGACCAGCAACTTCCTGCTCTGGCAGTCCGCCTACGCCGAGTTCGTCTTCCTCGACACGCTCTGGCCCGACTTCGACCGCCGGCACCTGTGGGCGGCGTGCGAGGAGTTCGCGTCCCGGCAGCGCCGGTTCGGTTCCGCCTGAGGCCACCGGCACGTAGGTTTTTGCGCAGCCGGGGGCAACGGTCCGCGGAGGTACCGAGCAGAAGAGCGATCGCCATGACGCAGCCACCGTCGGGGAGCCACCGCGCCGGCCCCCCGGACCCGGACGGACGGGAGGGTGCGACAGGGAACGCCCCCGGCTGGGCCGCGCCCGGCGCGCCGTTCCCGGCCGCCCCGGTCGGGCCGCCGCCGTACGGCCCGCCCGGGCACGGCGGGGGGCCGGGGGCGCCGCCTCGGCGCCCGCGGAAGCGCACGCTGCTGCCGTGGCTGATCGGTGCCGCCGTCCTGCTCGTCGCCGGCCTGGGCACCCTGCTGCTGTTCCTCCTGGACGGCGAGGCCGGGGACCAGCGCGGCGGCCGGGGCGCCGTCCTGACCACCGGGCAGGAGCAGCCGGCCCGGTCGTCGACGTCGCCGGTGGGCGGGACCGGTGAGCTGCCCGGCGGTGCCCGGCTCGGCGGGACCGTGCCGGCGGACGCAGGGCTGTACCCCGCCTCGGCGGAGGTCGCGCTCGCCTGGGTGGAGGCCATGGGGCAGGGCGACTTCCGGACCGCCTACGACCTCTCCTGCCCCGAGGTGCAGGAGGCGGCGTCCGCCGCCGCGACGGCGGACGAGGACCCGGCGCAGGTGCTGGGCGACTACTTCCGCAGCGACACCCTGGGCGGGCAGGGCTTCACCGGCGGCACCGTGGAGGGGATCGAGCACCAGGCGCAGTCCGCGACCGACGTGGCCTCGTTCACCCTGGAGCTCGACGACGGCGAGCCGTTCCTGCTGCTCGTGCACGTCGACGAGGACGGCGCTGTCTGCGACTTCTACTGATCGCTGGGGACGCCGGCCAGGGCGGGACGGGAACGGAGCACGCCGGTGACGGCGGACGGGGGAGGCACGGGTGTTCGCGGTGACGCGGCTGCGGGTGACCGCCGGGCAGGCGGAGGCGCTCGCCGAGGCGGTGGCCGGGCTGCTGGCGGCGCTGGGCGACCGGCCCGGCTTCCGCGGCGGTGAGGTGGGCCGGTCGGCCGACGACCCGACGCTGTGGGCGCTGGTGACCCGCTGGGACGGAGTCGGGGCCTACCGGCGCGGGCTCTCGGCGGCCGAGGTGAAGATCGCCGGGGCACCGGTGTGGGTGCACGCCCTCGACGAGCCGGGCGCCTACCTCACCGAGTGACGCCCAGCGCCTACGGTCGGCCCGTGGTCAGCCGCACCCGCACCGCCCGCTACGCCCGCCGGCGCAGGCGCCGCCTGGACGCCGTCGAGCACGACCTGAGCGACCAGCAGTGGGCCGCGCTGGAGCACGCGTGGGGTGGCTGCGCCTACTGCGGGGCCACCGGCCGGCCGCTGCAGCGCGACTGCGTGCTCCCGATCTCGCGCGGTGGGCGCTACACGTCCGGCAACGTCGTCCCGGCGTGCGGCTCGTGCAACGCGAGCAAGTGCAACGACGAGGTGACGGGGTGGATGCGCCGCAAGCGGCTGGACGAGCGGGCCTTCCTCGTGCGGCACGCCGAGATACGGGCCTCCCTCGCGCTGCTCTTCGGCCCGGGGCCGGCCGGGGCCACCGACTGACGGGGGCGGGTTCCCGGCCAACTACCGTGGGCAGGTCAACCGCCGACCGCCAGCCGGATGGAGCCCCCTCCCCGTGAGCACCGCCAAGCACGACGCCGCCCGCCTCGACAAGGTCGTCAACCTCTGCAAGCGACGGGGCTTCGTGTTCCCGTCCGGGGAGATCTACGGCGGTACGCGCTCCGCCTGGGACTACGGCCCGCTGGGCGTCGAGCTCAAGGAGAACATCAAGCGCCAGTGGTGGCGCACCGTCGTCCAGAGCCGGGACGACATCGTGGGTCTGGACTCCTCGGTCATCCTCCCGCGCCAGACCTGGGTCGCCTCGGGCCACGTCGGCGTCTTCACCGACCCGCTCACCGAGTGCCAGAGCTGCCACAAGCGGTTCCGCGCCGACCACCTCGAGGAGGAGTTCGAGGCGAAGAAGGGCCGGGCGCCCGAGAACGGGCTGGCCGACATCACCTGCCCGAACTGCGGCACCAAGGGCGCGTGGACCGAGCCGCGCGACTTCAACATGATGCTCAAGACCTACCTCGGCCCGGTCGAGGACGAGTCCGGCCTGCACTACCTGCGCCCGGAGACCGCGCAGGGCATCTTCGTGAACTTCGCCAACGTGATGGGTGCCGCGCGGAAGAAGCCCCCGTTCGGCATCGGCCAGATCGGCAAGTCGTTCCGCAACGAGATCACCCCCGGCAACTTCATCTTCCGCACCCGCGAGTTCGAGCAGATGGAGATGGAGTTCTTCGTCGAGCCCGGCACCGACGAGGAGTGGCACCAGTACTGGATCGACGAGCGCACCCGCTGGTACACCGACCTGGGCATCGACCCGGACAACCTGCGGCACTACGAGCACGCCAAGGAGAAGCTCTCCCACTACTCCAAGCGCACCGTCGACATCGAGTACCGCTTCGGCTTCCAGGGGTCGGAGTGGGGTGAGCTGGAGGGCATCGCCAACCGCACCGACTTCGACCTGTCCACCCACACCGAGCACTCGGGCACCGACCTGTCCTACTTCGACCAGGCCAGCAACACCCGCTGGACGCCGTACGTCATCGAGCCGGCGGCCGGTCTGACCCGCTCGCTGATGGCCTTCCTGATCGAGGCCTACACCGAGGACGAGGCGCCCAACGCCAAGGGCGGCGTCGACACCCGCACGGTGCTCAAGCTGGACCCGCGGCTGGCGCCGGTGAAGGCCGCGGTCCTGCCGCTGTCCCGCAACGCCGACCTCTCGCCCAAGGCCCGCGACCTCGCCGCCGCGCTGCGCCGGAACTGGAACGTCGACTTCGACGACGCCGGCGCCATCGGCCGCCGCTACCGGCGCCAGGACGAGGTCGGGACGCCGTTCTGCCTCACCGTCGACTTCGACACCCTCGAGGACCAGGCCGTGACCGTCCGCGAGCGCGACTCGATGAGCCAGGAGCGCGTGGCCCTGGACCAGGTCGAGTCCTACCTCGCGGCCCGGCTCCCCGGCTGCTGAGGTCCTGAGCCTCTCGCCCCCGCTCGCCGCCCCGTCCGACTTCGTCCCGTCCGGCTGGACCCGGGCGGGACGGGGTCGAGCCGCGTGCGCCCTCGGCTCGACCCTGCCGCAACCGGGTCAAGCCGACGGCGGGGCGGCGCCGACCAGGTCGTCGGCCCGGGCCAGCCAGCCGTCGTCGAGCGGCGCATCGGTCCGCGTCCGACCGGCGGGCCGGGGGACCTCCTGGAACTCGCGCACCGACGGTGCCGGGCGGTCGAGGGAGCGCCGGACCTGTCGTTCGAGCGCCCCCCGGCCGCCGGAGAGGTCGTCGCCGACCACTCGGACGAACGCGACACCGAGAGACCTGAGCAGGTCCTCGTCACGCTTCTCCCGCCAGAGCTCCTCGGCCGGAGTTCGCCCGAACGCCGGCCGCGCGTACTTGACCCGCCCGTCGAACTCCACGGCCAGTGCTGGCCCGGGGTACCAGCCGTCGACGACCTTCACCAGCCGTCCGCCGACCCACAGCTCCACCTGCGGGACGAACGGCGGCAGACCCAGCGCGGCGAAGGTCAGTCGGCCGAGCGTCTCCAGCCACGACTCGGCGCGCCCGTCGGCGAGCTGGACCGCGCGGACGGAGCGGGGGATGCCGGGGACGCAGAACTGCCGGTCGAGGACGCGCTGAAGCTCCGCACGGGTGGTGAGCCCGCGCAGCAGGGCCGCATCCATCGCCGCGACGGCGTGCACCTCCGGCCAGGCCCGGGCGACGTCGACGAGCGTGCGGGCCACCGTCGTCACCGAGTAGGCCCCGCGCACGGTCATCTCGTCCTCGGGAAGGCTCGCCCGGGTCATCAGCCAGCCCTGACCGCGCCGCCACCGGTGGGGATCGGTCAGCTCCACGACCGGGGTGGTCACCCGCGGCCGAGGCAGGCCCCACACCCATGCCGCCGTGGCACCGCTGAGGACGGCCGACGGGCGAGCGAGGTGCGTCGTCACGGCCAGGGCGTCGAGGCCGGGCCGTCGTCCGGTCCGTTCGACCTCCGCCAGGTCGGCCGAGGAGATCAGGATGCCGGGCCGCACCCTGGTCCAGGTGCCGCTGCGGACGGCCGCGGCGATCTCGGCCTTCGTGACGCCGGCCGCGGTGAGCTCGGCGGTGGGGAGGAGCCCGAGCCGGCGTCGACCGGGCTCGGTGACGGAGATGGGGGCCGCAGCGGTCCGGAGCATGCCCCGATGCTGGGACCGTCGGCTCGGTCCGCACCCGGCGCCCGGGCAGCTGTGGATGCACCCCCGTCGTGTGGACGGCGAGGGGAGCGTGCGTCGGGTGCGGCTTCAGCCGGGTGCGGCGAGGTCAAGCCGCGGGCGCCTGCGGCTCGACCTTCCCTCGGGCGGGTCGACCCGGGAGCGAACCGGCAGAGCTGCCCGGCCGGGGCGGGGTGACCACGGCAGGTCGCCGCCTACCCTGGACGGCGTGAACACGACGCCCCTGCCTGCCCTCAAGCTGGGCACGCTCGTCGTCGACCCGGCCGTGGTGCTCGCGCCCATGGCCGGCATCACGAACCCGGCGTTCCGCACGCTGTGCCGCGAGTTCGGCGCGGGCCTCTACGTCTGCGAGATGATCACCACGCGGGCGCTGGTCGAGCGCAACGAGAAGACGCTGCGGATGATCCGCGCGACCGCCGACGAGAAGGACGCCTTCTCCGTCCAGCTCTACGGCGTCGACCCGGCCACCGTCGGCCGGGCGGTCGAGATGCTGGTGGACGAGGGTGTCGCCGGCACCCGCCCGGCGCACATCGACCTCAACTTCGGCTGCCCGGTGCCGAAGGTGACCCGCAAGGGCGGCGGTTCGGCCCTGCCCTGGCGCCGCGTGCTGCTGCGCGACATCGTGCGGTCGGCCGTGCGCGCCGCGCAGGACGTCCCGGTCACGGTCAAGACCCGCATCGGCATCGACGCCGACCACGTCACCTACCTGGATGCCGGCCGCATCGCGCAGGACGAGGGCGCCGCCGCGATCACGCTGCACGGCCGCACCGCCGACCAGCTCTACAGCGGCACCGCCGACTGGGCGCCGATCGCCCGGCTGGTCGAGGCCGTCGGCATCCCGGTGCTCGGCAACGGCGACATCTGGGAGGCCGACGACGCACTCCGCATGGTCGCCGAGACGGGGTGCGCCGGGGTCGTCATCGGCCGGGGCTGCCTGGGCCGGCCGTGGCTGTTCGGCGACCTGGCCGCCGCCTTCGCCGGGGAGGCCCGCCGGGCGCTGCCGACCATGCGGGAGGTCGCCGCGGTCATGCACCGGCACGCCACCCTGCTTGCCGAGGAGCACGGCGAGCCGCACGGCTGCACCGACTTCCGCAAGCACGTCGCCTGGTACCTCAAGGGCTTCTCCGTCGGCTCCGACGTTCGCCGGGCGCTGGCCATGGTCAGCCGTCTCGACGAGCTCGCCGAGCTGCTGGCCGGAATCCCCGACCAGCCCTACCCGACCGCCGTCCTGGGGGCGCCGCGCGGGCGCACCAGCACGCCGCGGCCGGTCGCCCTGCCCGAGGGCTGGCTGGACGACCGCGACGACCCCCGCCCGCCGGCGGGGGCAGAACTGGAGACGAGCGGCGGATGACGCAGGGCCCCTTCCTCTACGACGACGGCCCGGCGCCGCTGCACACGGGCACGCCGCGCCGGCGGCAGGGCTGGCTCATCGCCGGCATCCTCGGCGTCGTCCTGCTGGCCGGCGGGATGGTCGCCGGCCTGTACGTGGTCCGGGGGTCCCCGGCCGACCAGTCCACCGAGGTCACCCAGGTCTTCTACGCGGCCCTGGCGGCCGGGGACACGGAGACGGCGTACGCGCTGCTCTGCGAGGAGGAGCAGGGGCGGCTGGACGCGACCGGCATGGAGGCCGAGTACGTCCGGCCCGGCTCGGCCGAGGTCTCCGGGGTCCGGGACGACCCGGCCGAGGGCGCCCGGGTCCAGCAGGTGACCGTCCGCTGGGACGACGGCGGGACGGCGCAGCTCGCCGTCGTCAACGAGGACGGCCCGCGCATCTGCGGGATCGGCTGACCACCCGCGCCACGCCGGGAAGGGCTCGCGCCGACGCGGCCGGTACGCCACGATCGACGGACGCCGCAGGGGTAGACGTTTAGGACGTCCGCCCCGCACGGCATTGTTGTCCAGATGGATCGGTGCGGGCGGACGCGGAGGTGCGCGGGGTGGCAGACGTGAAGTGGGTCTACGACTTCAGCGAGGGGAGCAAGGACCAGAAGGACCTGCTCGGCGGCAAGGGCGCCAACCTCGCCGAGATGACCAACCTCGGGCTGCCCGTGCCGCCCGGCTTCACCATCACCACCGACGCCTGCCGCCACTACCTGGAGCACGGCGGCACCCCGCCCGAGCTCGCCGACCAGGTCAGCGAGCACCTGGCGGCGCTGGAGAAGGCGATGGGCAAGACCCTCGGCGACCCGGTCGACCCGCTGCTGGTGTCGGTTCGGTCGGGGGCGGCGGCGAGCATGCCGGGGATGATGGAGACCGTCCTCAACGTCGGCCTGAACGACGAGTCGGTCCAGGGTCTGGCGCAGCAGTCGGGCAGCGAGCGCTTCGCCTGGGACTCCTACCGCCGGCTCATCCAGATGTTCGGCAAGACCGTGCTGGGCATCGACGGCGAGCAGTTCGACGACGCCCTCGACGCGGTCAAGGGCGAGCAGGGCACCGAGTCCGACCTCGACCTGGACGCCGGGCACCTGCGCGACGTCGTCGACCGGTTCAAGGCGATCGTCCGCGAGCACACCGGCCGCGACTTCCCGCAGGACCCGCGCGAGCAGATGGACCTGGCGATCAACGCCGTCTTCGACTCGTGGAACTCCGAGCGGGCGATCCTCTACCGCCGCCGCGAGCGCATCCCGGGCGACGCGGGCACCGCGGTGAACGTCGTCGCCATGGTGTTCGGCAACCTCGGCATGGACTCCGGCACCGGCGTGGCGTTCACCCGCGACCCCGGGACCGGGGAAGGGGGCGTCTACGGCGACTACCTGCAGAACGCCCAGGGCGAGGACGTCGTCGCCGGCATCCGGAACACCGTGCCGCTGCGCGACCTCGAGCGGATCGACGCGGGCGCCTACGGCGAGCTGATGGGCATCATGAGCCGCCTCGAGCAGCACTACCGCGACCTCTGCGACATCGAGTTCACCGTCGAGCGCACCAAGCTCTGGATGCTGCAGACCCGGGTGGGCAAGCGCACCGCCGGCGCGGCGTTCCGGATCGCGACCCAGCTGGTCGACGAGGGCCTCATCGACATGGACGAGGCCGTCCGCCGGGTCACCGGTGACCAGCTGGCGCAGCTGATGTTCCCGCGGTTCGTCTCCGGCGGCGACGCCCAGCAGCTCACCCAGGGCATGAACGCCTCGCCGGGCGCTGCGGTGGGCAGGGCCGTCTTCTCCTCGGAGACGGCGGTGGAGTGGGCGCAGCGCGGGGAGCAGGTCGTGCTCGTCCGCCGCGAGACCAATCCCGACGACCTCTCCGGCATGATCGCCGCCGAGGGTGTCCTGACCAGCCGCGGCGGCAAGACCTCGCACGCCGCCGTCGTCGCCCGGGGGATGGGCAAGACCTGCGTCTGCGGCGCCGAGGAGCTGCAGGTCGACACGAAGGCCAGGCGCTTCACCGCCCCCGACGGCACGGTGGTGGGCGAGGGCGACGTCGTCTCCATCGACGGCTCCACCGGCAAGGTCTGGCTCGGGGAGGTGCCGGTCGAGCCGTCGGAGGTGGTCCGCTACTTCGAGGGCGAGCTGGACCCGGCGTCCGAGGACGCCGGCGACCTCGTGCGCAGCGTCCACCGGATCCTCACCCACGCCGACGACGTGCGGCGGTTGGACGTGCGCACCAACGCCGACACCCCGGAGGACTCCGCCCGCGCCCGCCGCTTCGGCGCCCGCGGCATCGGGCTGTGCCGCACCGAGCACATGTTCCTCGGCGACCGGCGGCAGCTCGTCGAGAAGCTGATCCTGGCCGACGGCGACGACGAGCGGCAGGCCGCGCTGGACGCCCTGGAGCCGCTGCAGAAGCAGGACTTCCTCGAGATCTTCGAGGCGATGGACGGGCTGCCGGTGACCGTCCGGCTGCTCGACCCGCCGCTGCACGAGTTCCTGCCCGACCTCACCGAGCTCTCGGTGCGGGTGGCGGTGGCCGAGGAGCGGGGTGAGCCCGACGAGGGCAGCCTGCGCCTGCTGGCCGCCGTCCGGCGGCTGCACGAGTCCAACCCGATGCTGGGCCTGCGCGGGGTGCGGCTGGGCCTGGTCGTGCCGGGGCTGTTCGCCATGCAGGTGCGCGCCATCGCCGAGGCGGCCTGCGAGCGGAAGGCGGCCGGCGGCGACCCTCGCCCGGAGATCATGATCCCGCTGGTGGGCGCGGTGCAGGAGCTCGAGGCCATCCGCGAGGAGGCCGAGCGGGTGCTCGCCGAGGTGTGCGAGGAGTGCGGCATCGACGTGCGCCCGTTGATCGGCACCATGATCGAGGTACCCCGCGCCGCGCTGACCGCCTGCGAGATCGCCGAGCACGCGGAGTTCTTCAGCTTCGGCACCAACGACCTCACCCAGATGACGTGGGGCTTCTCCCGCGACGACGTCGAGGCCGCGTTCTTCCACCAGTACCTGGACAAGGGCATCTTCGGCATCTCGCCGTTCGAGTCGCTGGACCGCGACGGCGTCGGCGAGCTGGTGCGCCTCGGTGCGGAGAAGGGTCGGGCGGCGCGGCCGGACCTCAAGCTCGGCGTCTGCGGGGAGCACGGCGGCGACCCCGACTCGGTGCACTTCTTCCACGAGGTCGGGCTGGACTACGTCTCCTGCTCGCCGTTCCGGGTGCCGGTGGCGCGGCTGGAGGCGGGGCGGGCCGCCCTCGGCGCGGAGCACGTGGGCTCCTGAGGGAGCGCCCCCCGGCCGGTCGGGAACCGGCCGGGGGTCAGCCCTCAGCCGGTGCAGACCAGACCGCGCTGCAGGGCGGCCAGGTTGGCGGCCATGAGCCCGGGATAGGTCTGCTCGGCCGTCACCCTCTCGATCGGGTGGAGGACGTCGGTCCCCAGCCCCAGGTCGGCGGCGAGCACCTCCGATACCGACGACCCCGCCGCCGTGTCGAAGAAGATGGTGCGCGCCCCCGACCGGCGGACGGCGTCGGCGGCGGCCCGTACCCGGCTCGGCGGCGGCTCCACCTGCGGGTCGAGGCCGGCCACCCCCACCTGGCGCAGCCCGTACCGGTCGGTGAGGTAGCCGAACGCCTCGTGGGTCGCCAGCAGCGTGGCGCCCCGGCAGGGGGCCAGGGTCTCGGCGTACTCCTGGTCCAGCCGGGCCAGCGAGTCCGCCAGCCGGTCGGCCGACGCGGTGTAGTCCGCCGCGTGGTCGGGGTCGAGCGCGGCCAGCTCGTCGGCCACCTGCCGCCCGAGCTCGGCCAGCCGGAGCGGGTCCAGCCAGAAGTGCGGGTCCGGTCCGCGGTCGGCCACGCCGGCGGCGTCCACGAGGTGCTCGGGCGGCTGCTGCTCCAGGACCTCGTCGACGGCCGGCTGCAGCCCACCGGAGAGGTGGACCACCAGGTCCGCCTCTCCCAGCGCCGCGACGTCACGGGGCGCCGGCTCCAGCCCGTGGCTGTCACCGCCGGGCGGGACGAGGTTCGCGACCGCCACGTGCTCGCCCCCGACCTCCTCGGCGACGTACTCCAGCGGGTAGGACGAGACGAAGACGTCGAGCGACCCGTCCGAGGCCCCGGCGGGGCACCCGCCGCAGCCGGAGAGCGCGCAGACGACCAGCCCGCCGAGGGCCGCCCTCCGCGCGGCGCCGGCGCCGGTCACTCGCCCTTCTCGTCGTGCTCGTCGTGCTCCTCGCCGTCGTGCTCGTGGGCGGCGTGCTCCTCGGCGTCACCCGAGACCCCGGCGAGCTCGATGGGCGTCACCCCCAGGTCGCCGCTCTTCCAGACCTCGCCGCCCTCGACGTCGACCGCGTGGACCTGCTGGGTGGCCGGCTCGGTCACGTACGCCATGCCGTCGACCACGAAGACCTGCGGGTGCGGGTCCTGCCAGTCCTGGGACTCCTCCCAGGGGCCTGTGACGGGGATGGAGCGGGTGATCGTGCCGGTGGTCGGGTCGATCACCTGCAGGGCGCCGTCGTAGGTGAGCACCAGGCCCTCGCCGTCCGGCCCGCGTCCGAAGGAGCGGTACCAGTACGGCGCGGGGAGGTCGACCAGGCGCAGCTCCGCGGTCGTGGTGTCGATCAGCGCGACGGTGCTGGACCGGTCCTCGGCGCTGCGCTCGTAGTCGCCCAGCACGATCGGCGACCCGTCCGTGCCGAACTGGTTGCCGATCCGCCCGTACTCGTCGGGGCTCTGGATCTTGGTCAGCTCGCCGCCGCGGTGCAGCACGGCGCCGTCCTGGCAGCCGATGAGGATCGCCTCGTCGGCTGCCACGGTCTCGCCGTGGACGGCGGGGCAGTCGTCGCGGGCGGCGATCTCCTCGCCGTCGGCGTCGAGGATGCGGACGCCGCTGCGCGACTCCTCGGTGCCCTCGGAGACCAGCATCGTGCCGTCCTCGAGCTCGACGGCGACGCCGTGGTGGGCCTCCGGGGTGGAGAACCGGGCGAGCTCGACGTCCTCGTCGGCGATGTGGGCGCTGTCGAAGGCGGTGACCTCGCCGGTGCCGTCGTCGAAGAGCACGGTGCGACCGGCGTGCGCCACCACGTGCCCCGGCGTCTCGGCCTCGAAGAGCACGTCGGTCAGCCGGGGGGCGACGGTGTAGTAGTGCGAGTGGTCGCCGTGCGGCTCGGCCCAGGCCCCGCCGTCCAGGAGGCGGAAGCCGCCCTGCGTGGAGACGAGGAAGTGGCGGCCGTCGCCGGCGGGGTTGAGCCGGTTGAAGCCGTCGAGGGGCTCGTCGGCGAGCACCTCCAGGGTGGTGGCGTCCACCACCAGCAGCCCGCCGTCGTAGGTGACGGCCAGGCGGGGCTTGTTCGCCCCCACCTCGACGGGTTCCGCGGCGGCGGTCGTGGTCTCCGCCGCGGGCGCGGCGGTGCCGCCGGGATCGGTGGACGCGCAGCCGGTGACGGCGGCGAGCGGGACGACCGCCGCGAGGGCGGTGGTGCGGAGGGCGGCCAGGGGGCGCACGGGGTGCTCCTTCACGGGGGGACGGGACGTGCAGACCCTAACCAAGAGCGAGAATCATTCTCATTTAGGGGTGTGCCGGAGCCGGCGGGGCGCACGCCCCCGGGAGCCGCGGGAGGTCGGTCCCGCGTGGTACCCATGAGGCGTGGGTGTGCGGAGTCTGCTGGCGCGGGTGGCGGGGGCCGGCGTGCTGGCCGCCGTGCTCTTCGTGGCCTCGACCGCCCTCGCCATCTGGTGGACGGCCCGGCAGGACGCCCGGCCGCAGTCCGACGCGATCGTGGTCCTCGGGTCCGCCCAGTACAACGGCGTGCCGTCGTCGATCTTCGAGGCCCGGCTGGAGCACGCGCTGGCGCTCTACGAGCAGGGCGTCGCGCCGGTCGTCGTGACCGTGGGTGGCAAGGCCGCCGGTGACCAGTTCACCGAGGCCGAGGCGGGTCGCGACTACCTGGCCGGCGCCGGGGTGCCCGCCGAGGCGTTGCTCGCGGTCCCCGAGGGCGTGGACACCCTGGAGAGCATGCGGGTGGTCGGTGCGGCCTTCGCCGAGCGGGGCTGGGAGCGGGCCGTCCTGGTCACCGACCCCTGGCACGCGATGCGCGCCGAGCGCATGGCCGAGGATGCCGGCATGGAGGCGGAGAGCTCCCCGACCCGCCAGGGGCCGGCCGTGCAGACCCGCGCCACCCAGGTCCGGTACATCCTGCGGGAGACTGCTGCCTACCTGCTCTACCGCGTGACCGGTGAGAGCGTCGCCGGCGCACCCGGCATCGGCTGAGGGAGGACGCGGTGCTCGAACTGGGCAAGGCCGGCACCTCCGGCGTGGGCAAGGGCGTGGTCCCCGTCCTGTCGGGCGGTGCGCTCGTGGCGAGCCTGCGGGCGGAGAACTGGCGCGAGGCGGCGACGGCCCTCGTCGGCGACCGATCCTGGGTGTTCGCCAAGGAGAAGGGCGTGCTCACCGGCCGCTGGGACGTCGACCCCGCCGGCACCGCCCGGCTGCGTGCCCGGCAGACGTCGTTCTGGAAGGGCAGCTGGGCGCTCGACCTCGACGGCGTCGTCGTCGAGCGGGAGAACGCCTCGGTGTGGAAGGGCACGCACCGCTACACCGCCGGGGGTCGGCCGGTCGCGGAGACGGGGACGACCGGTGGCTGGTCGCCGCGGCCCACGCTCGACGCCGATCCGTCGGTGCCGCTGCCCCACCAGGTCTTCCTGCTGTGGGTGGAGCTGGTGCTGTCCCGCCGCAACACCGCCGTGGTGGCCGGCGCGGTCGGGGTGGCCGTGGTCGGGGGGAGCAGCTGATGGCCGGCCGGGGACGCATCCGCGCCGCGGACATCGCGCTGGTGCGCGAGCGCAGCAAGATCGACGAGGTCGTCGGCGAGCACCTGCAGCTCAAGCGCGCCGGTGGCGGCAGCCTCAAGGGCCTGTGCCCGTTCCACGACGAGAAGACGCCGTCCTTCCAGGTCACGCCGTCGAGAAACCTCTTCCACTGCTTCGGTTGCGGGGTGGGCGGCGACGTCATCTCGTTCGTCCAGCAGATCGACCACCTGTCGTTCACCGAGGCCGTGGAGCTGCTCGCCGGCCGCGCCAACATCGAGCTGAAGTACGAGGACGACGGCGGGCGGCCGACCGCCGGCCCCGACCGCGCCTCGGTCGGTCAGCGGGCGCGCCTGGTCGCCGCCAACACCGCCGCGGCCGCGTTCTACGCCGAGCAGCTCGGCACCCCGGAGGCCGCGCCCGCCCGCCAGTTCCTCGCCGACCGCGCCTTCGACCGGCAGGCCGCGCTGGACTTCGGCTGCGGCTACGCCCCCGGCGGCTGGGACGGGCTGACCCGCCACCTGCGCGCCAAGGGGTTCACCCAGGCCGAGCTGGTGACGGCGGGCCTGGCGAAGGAGTCCTCCCGCGGCACGCTGATCGACCGCTTCCACCGCCGGCTGGTGTGGCCGATCCGCGACATCACCGGCGACGTCATCGGCTTCGGCGCCCGCAAGCTCATGGACGACGACCCGGGCCCCAAGTACCTCAACACCCCGGAGACGCCGCTCTACAAGAAGAGCTCGGTGCTCTACGGCATCGACCGCGCCAAGCGCGACATCGCCCGCCGGCACCAGGCCGTCGTCGTCGAGGGCTACACCGACGTGATGGCCTGCCACCTGGCCGGGGTGACGACGGCGGTGGCCTCCTGCGGCACCGCCTTCGGCGCCGAGCACATCGGGGTGCTGCGCCGGCTGCTGATGGACCAGGACGAGTTCCGCGGCGAGGTGGTCTACACCTTCGACGGCGACGCGGCCGGCCAGGCGGCGGCGATGAAGACCTTCGCCGAGGACCAGCGCTTCGTCGGGCAGACGTTCGTCGCGGTCGAGTCCGAGGGGCGCGACCCGTGCGAGCTGCGCCAGGAGCAGGGCGACGCCGCCGTCCGGGACCTGGTCGCCCGGCGCACGCCGCTGATCGCCTTCGTGCTGCGCACGACGCTGGCCGGCTACGACCTCGACACCGTGGAGGGCCGGGTCGCCGCGCTGGAGAAGACCGCCCCCCTGGTCGCCGGCATCAAGGACCACGCGCTGCGCCCGGCCTACGCCCGGGAGCTCGCCGGGATGATCGGCAACACCGACGAGGCCGAGGTGCTCGAGCGGGTGCGGCGGCTGACCGGCGACGGGGGAGGGGCGTCCTCGCGGGGCCGCCCGCGCGCCCCCAAGCGCACGCCGGACGACGCCGCGGTCGCCGTCGAGCGGGAGGCCGTCAAGGCGGCGCTGCAGGCGCCCGAGTACGCGGGTCCGGCGTTCGACGCCGTCCCGCCGGCCGCCTACACCGACCCCGACTACGCCGCCGTCGCCGCGGCGGTGGCCGGGGCGGGCGGCGCCGGCGGGGTGACGGTGACCGGGCCGGCGTGGCTGGACCAGGTGGCCGCGCACTGCGAGCGGGAGAGCGCCCGCGCGCTGCTGACCGCGCTGGCGGTGGAGCCGATGCGCTCGGTCACCGGCGAGTGCGACCCCTCCTACGTCAACGCCATCCTCGCCCGGCTCCAGGAGATGGCCACCGTGCGCCAGGTGGCCGCGCTCAAGGGCCGGCTGCAGCGGATGAACCCGGTGGAGCAGGCCGAGGAGTACACGAAGGTCTTCGGGCAGCTCGTCGCCCTGGAGCAGCAGGCGCGGTCGCTGCGCGAGCGCGCGATGGGCGGGATCGCCTCGTGAACCTGGTGGAGAGCCTCCGGCGCCGGTTCGCGCGGCCCCCGGAGGAGGTCCGGGCGGCGGTGGCCGACCCCGACGAGCGGGTGCTCGCCTGGGGCGTCCTCGCGCGCGGCGCCGGCTGGCTGGTGGCCACCTCCCGCGGCCTGCGGACGGTCGGCCCGGGCGCCGAGGGCGGTGTGCTCCCGTGGCACGAGGTGGGGCACGCCCGCTGGGCCTCGACCACCGACGGCGGCGGATCTTTCACCGTGACGCCGCTGACCGAGGTGGAGCCCGGCGTGCAGGCCCGGCTGCCCGCCGTGCGGCACGTGCTCACCGATGCCGGCGACCTCCCGGCGACCGTGCGCCGGCGGGTCGACCAGACCATCGTGACCAGCCGGCGCAGCCCGCTGCCCGATCGGGGCGGTCTGCTGCTGGTGGCCCGGCGGGTCCCGGGTCAGGCGGCCCGGGAGTGGACCGTCGTGTTCGACGACGACGCCGACCGCGACGACCCGGTGGCCCGCGACATCGCGCGGCGCAAGCTCACCGAGGCGCTCGCCGCCGAGCAGCCGGACTGAACCGGCCGGCGGCTCAGCGCTGGGGCTCGCTGCCCAGCTGGGACTTCAGCGTCGAGACCGCGTCGTCGGCCTTGGCCTGCGCGATGCCCGCGATGCTCTGCAGGCGCGGGTCGTCCTTGGCGTGCTCCCAGGCGCGGCGGATCTGCTCGTAGCGCTCGCGGCCGGCCCGCGACCCCAGCACGTAGCCGGCGCCGAATCCGGCGAGGAACGACAGCTTGGCCACGGGAACCTCCTGCGTGAACGGGCGGTGAACAGCGGACACGGTACCTGTGGCGAGCATCGCGCCGCCGTCCGCGAGCCACCCTCGGGCGGGCTCGGGGCGTGGGGTAGTCTCGTCGGCGCCAGCGGGTCGCGCCCGCTGATCCCCCGTAGCTCAATTGGCAGAGCATGCGACTGTTAATCGCAGGGTTATTGGTTCGAGTCCAATCGGGGGAGCAGCACCGGGCTCCGCCGCATCGACGAGGCCGCACAGGGCTGTTCGCGTCCTCCCTGCCAGAGCGACCGGCGCGGCCGACGCTCCGTCGAGGGCCGGGTCACGCGGCCGGGCCGCCGGTGACCTGACGGGCGCCCCCTGCGGGTGACCGGGAAGCAGCCGGGCCCTCCTCGCGGTTGTCGGTGGCGGGACGGACCCCGACATGGCGGAACCCGGACGGTGCCGCCGACCGGCCCGGAGGAGCACAGATGAAGATCGGCATCATCGGCGCGGGCAACATCGGCGGCAACCTCACCCGGAGGCTCGCCGCCCTCGGGCACGACGTATCCGTGGCCAACTCACGCGGCCCCGGGACCCTCGCGGAGCTCGCCGCCGAGACCGGCGCCACCGCCGTCCCGGTCGAGCAGGCCGCCCGGGACGCCGAGGTCGTCGTGGTGGCCGTCCCGCAGCGCAGCGTGCCCGACCTCCCCGCCGGGGTGCTCGACGGCGCGGCCCCGGGTGCTGTCGTCGTCGACACGGGCAACTACTACCCGCAGCGCGACGGTCGGATCGCCCCCATCGAGGACGGGACGACGGAGAGCCGGTGGGTCGCCGACCAGCTCGGGCGCCCGGTCGTCAAGGCGTTCAACGGCATCTACGCCCAGCACCTGCTCGACGCCGGCCGGCCCGCAGGGGCACCGGACCGCCGGGCGCTCCCCGTGGCCGGCGACGACGCCGCCGCCAAGCAGGTGGTGATCGACCTGCTCGACGAGCTGGGCTTCGACGGGGTCGACGCCGGCGATCTCGACGGTTCGTGGCGGCAGCAGCCCGGCACACCGGTGTACGGCGCCACCGCTGACGCGGACGGCGTCCGTCGACTGCTGGCGCAGGCGAGCCCTGAGCGGACCGCGGAGTGGCGCGCCTGACCTGATCGGGGGCCCGGGCCGGGTCAGGTGGGACCGCGACGGCCGTCGACGTCGGCGACCAGGCGCCTCGGCGCCCGTGTACGCCAGGCCTCCTCCACCAGCTCGGCGAGCTCCCCGGCCGGGATGCGTTCGAGCCGGACCAGGACGACGGGGTACCCGGCGAAGTGCGGGGTGGTGAGGAAGGCGGCGGGCGCCGACGCGAGCAGCGCGGCCTTCTCGCCCTCGTCCGCCACGCGCACCCCCAGCAGCGGCTCCTCCTCGTCCGGCGCCGCGTCGCCGAGCGCCGCCCGTTCCCCCTGCCGGAGCGGCCGCGCCCACACGAACGCCTTCCCGCGCACCCGCCACGAGGGATGCCCGCCGTACGAGGGGTGCTCGTCGGTCTCCGGCAGCCCCGAGACGAGCCGCCGGACGTCGTCCCAGGTCGCCACCCCCGCAGTGTGGCCCCGCAGGGCCCGGGGGTGGGAGGGTGCCCGTGCCGCGCACCGCGCGACGGCTGGAACCGTGCAGAGAGGGACGACCGTGCCGACCGACCCCTTCGCCGCCTTCCGGGCGGCCGTGGAGAACCGCGACGTCGACGCCGCGGTGCGGCTGTTCAGCGACGACTGCGTCTTCCTGTCGCCGATCGTGCACGAGCCCTACCGCGGCACCGGGCCGCTGCGCGCGATCCTCACCGGGGTGATGTCGGTGTTCGAGGACTTCCGCTACACCGCCTCGTACGGGGGCGACGGCGGGCACGTCCTCGCCTTCGACACCCGGGTCGGCGACCGCGCCCTCCAGGGCGTGGACATCCTGCGCGGCCGCGACGGCGTGCTCACCGAGCTGACCGTGATGGTCCGTCCCTACTCGGCCGCGACCGCGCTCCGCGAGCGGATGGCGGCGCTGCTCGCGTGAGCCGGGGGAGGCGTCGGCCGGCCCCCGTAGGGTGCGGCGGGCAGCCGTCGGCAGCAGGGAGGACGAGGCGATGACCACCGGTCCCGGCCAGGAGACCGCCCACGACGACCGGCCGCCGGTCACGATCTTCGGCCCCGACTTCCCGTTCGCGTTCGACGACTGGATCACCCACCCCTCGGGCCTGGGCGCGATCCCACCGGAGCGGCACGGCGAGGAGGTCGCGATCGTCGGCGCGGGCATCTCCGGCCTGGTCGCCGCCTACGAGCTGATGAAGCTGGGCCTCAAGCCCGTCCTCTACGAGGCCTCCCAGATGGGCGGCCGGCTGCGGTCGGCCCGGTTCGAGGGCGCGCCGCCGGAGATCGTCGCCGAGCTGGGCGGCATGCGGTTCCCGGTCTCGTCGACCGCCTTCTACCGCTACGTCGACCTGCTCGGCCTGGAGACGCGGCCCTTCCCGAACCCGCTGACCCCGGCGTCGGGCAGCACGGTCATCGACATCGAGGGGGAGACGCACTACGCGGAGTCCTCGGAGGCGCTGCCGAAGCTGTTCCGCGAGGTCGCGGCGGCGTGGGCGGACGCCCTGGGCACGGTGCGGTTCGCCGAGATCCAGGACGCGATCCGGGCGCGCGACGTGAAGACGCTCAAGTCCCTGTGGGACGAGCTGGTGCCGCTCTGGGACGACCGCACCTTCTACGACTTCATCGCCAGCTCCGAGGCGTTCTCCCGGCTGTCGTTCCACCACCGCGAGGTCTTCGGCCAGGTGGGCTTCGGCACCGGCGGGTGGGACTCGGACTTCCCGAACTCGATGCTCGAGATCTTCCGCGTGGTGATGACGAACTGCGACGAGGACCAGCGCTTCGTGGTCGGCGGGGTGGAGCAGGTCCCGTGGGGCCTGTGGAACCACGCCCCGGACGCGCCCGCGCACTGGCCGGCCGGCACGACGCTGGCGAAGCTGCACTCCGGCGGGCCGCGGGCCGGCGTCGCCGCCATCTCCCGCGCCGCCGACGGCAGCTTCGCCGTCACGGACGCCTGGGGGCACACCGCCCGCTACCCGGCGGTGCTGGTCACCTGCCAGAGCTGGCTGCTGACGACGACGATCGACTGCGACGAGGACCTCTTCGCGCAGAAGATGTGGACGGCGCTGGACCGCACCCGGTACATGCAGTCGTCGAAGACCTTCGTGATGGTCGACCGGCCGTTCTGGAAGGACAAGGACCCGGTCACCGGCCGCGACGTCATGAGCATGACCCTCACCGACCGGCTCACCCGCGGCACGTACCTGTTCGACCACGGCGACGACAAGCCCGGTGTCATCTGCCTGACCTACTCGTGGATGAGCGACGCGCTGAAGATGCTCCCGTACCCGGTCGACCAGCGGGTGCGCCTGGCGCTGGGCGCGCTGAAGAAGATCTACCCCGACCTGGACATCGCGCGGCACATCATCGGCGACCCCATCACGGTCTCGTGGGAGGCCGACGCGCACTTCCTCGGCGCCTTCAAGGGCGCGCTGCCCGGGCACTACCGCTACAACCACCGGATGTACGCGCACTTCGTGCAGGACGACTTCCCGGCCGAGCACCGCGGGATCTTCCTGGCCGGCGACGACGTCTCGTGGACGCCCGCCTGGGTCGAGGGCGCGGTGCAGACGTCGCTCAACGCGGTCTGGGGCATCATGCGGCACTTCGGCGGGGGCACCCACCCCGAGAACCCGGGCCCCGGCGACGTGTTCGCCGAGGTCGGCCCGGTCGCGCTCCCGGACTAGCGCGGACGGCTCCGGTCCGGACGGCGCAGCGGCAGCCGGTCCTCGCCGCCCGGCCGCACCGCCAGCACCTGGTTCACGCCCACCCGGTGCCGCTCGAAGGCCAGCGCCGACCCCGCCAGGTACAGCCGCCACACCCGCGCCCGCCCGGGCGAGGACTCCCGCACCGCCTCCTCCCAGTTCTCCTCGAGGTTGCGCACCCACGCACGGCAGGTGAGCGCGTAGTGCCGGCGCAGCGCCTCGACGTCGACGACCTCGAACCCCGCCTCCTCCAGCACCCGCACGTGGGTCGCCACCGGCTGCAGCTCGCCGTCGGGGAAGACGTACCGGGTGAGGAACGACCCCGGGTCCGGGCGGTCCGGCCCGGCGGCCGGCCCCCGCGCGATCGCGTGGTTGAGCAGCCGCCCACCGGGGGCCAGCAGCGCGTGCAGCCGGGCGGCGTAGGCGGGCAGCTGGTCGTGGCCCACGTGCTCGGCCATGCCGACCGACGCGATCGCGTCGAAGGGTCCGTCGTCGACCTCGCGGTAGTCCTGCAGCCGGATCTCGACGCGGTCGGCCAGCCCGGCCTCGGTCACCCGCCGGCGGGCCAGGTCGGCCTGTGCTCCGGAGATGGTCACGCCCACCACCGAGACCCCGTACCGCGACGCGGCGTGGAGGGCGAGCGACCCCCAGCCGCAGCCGACGTCGAGCAGCCGCATCCCGGGCTCCACCCCGAGCTTGCGGCAGACCAGGTCGAGCTTGGCCTCCTGCGCCGCCTCGAGCGTGGCGCCGGGGCCCGGGAAGTACGCGCAGCTGTAGACCAGCGAGGGGCCCAGCAGCAGCCGGTAGAAGTCGTTCCCGACGTCGTAGTGGTGGCTGATCGCGCTCCGGTCGCGGCGCAGCGAGTGGCGCAGCCCGCGCAGGCGGGCCTCCTCGGCGGGCGGCGCAGGCGGTGGCCCGGGGACCCCGAGCCGCAGCAGGGGGCCGGCCAGGCGGACCAGGGCCCGCCGGTCCAGCCGCAGCTCCGGTCGGGCCGGCAGGTCGTCGGGGAAGCTCAGGGCCGCGTAGAGGTCGCCCTCGACGTCGAGGTCGCCGCTGACGTAGGCCCGGGCGAGCCCCAGTTCCCCGGGCGCGAACACCAGGCGGCGCAGCGCCCGCCGGTTCCGCACCACCAGGGTCGGGGCGCCGTCGACGACGGACTCCGAGCCGTCCCAGCAGCGCACCGACAGCGGCAGCGGGGCGCCCAGCAGGGTCCTGGCCAGTTCGTCCACCAACCCGCTCGCTCCCCGGTGCGCCATGCGCCCGACCCTGGCAGATCGACCGCCCCCGGCGGGAGGGGTCCGGCCGCGGGCGCCCTCAGACCAGGCCGAGCAGGAACGCCCCGGCCGTCCACGCGCCCAGCCCGGTCAGCGCCGCCGTGAGCACGACGAGCAGGACGACCCACGCCGCGGCGAGCCGGTCGGGCCACGTCGCCCCGTGGAGCTCCGGTGCCACCGGGTCCGGGAGCGGCCGGGCGAGCCACTGGGCGGCGTGCTCCTGCGTGCAGAAGTCGGCGTCCAGGAAGCGCAGCCCCTCGGCCTCGTCGGACCGGGTGACCTCCAGGTGCAGCCAGCCCCGGCCGCCGTCCACGTCCGCCCACGGCCGGCCGCAGGTGGCACAGGCGGAGGCGTCCGCAGGATCGGGCGGGAGCACGCCCGGCACGCTAACGGCGGCTCCGCGCGCGTCCGGGCAGGCGCACCCTCCGGTGTCCGGACCGTGACCTCCACCGGCTTGCTCCGCGTGCGCCCCGGGCCCAGGCTGGGGCGCAGGACGGGCCGGCCGAGCGGAGGAGGGGGCATGCGCGCCCAGCGGCGGACGCGTGCGGGCAGCGGCGCCCGGGCGAGCCGGGTCGCCGTGGCCGCGGCCCTCGCGGTGGCGGGCCTGGCCGGCTGCGGCGACGACGCGACCGGCCCCACGGCGCAGGAGGTGGCGGCGCTCGCCGACGAGATCGACGGGCTGCGGGACCGCGTCGAGGCGCTGGAGGAACGTCCGGTGCCGTCGGCCGCCCCCACCACGCCCTCGGCCGAGGCACCCCCGACCGACAACGGGGAGCAGCCCCCGGGCGATGACCCGGCGCAGCCGTTCGAGGACCCCGCCGGCCTGTTCGACGACCCCGAGCCCCTCATCGGTGAGGACGTCACCGTGACTGCGGAGGTGGTCGGCCTGGTCTCGGTCTCCCAGGTGGGCGCCGCCTTCCGGCTCGGCGGCGGGGAGGGGACCACTGTCGGCGTGATCACGGTGACGCCTCCCGGCGAGCTGGAGGTGGGCGACGTCCTCCGGGTGACCGGCCCGGTCGAGCGGGTCCGGCGGAGCTCCTTCGAGGCGGACTTCGGCATCTCCGCCGACGTGCTGGCCGACGACCCCGAGACCCTGTTCGCCGCCCTCGCCGGGGACGTCGCGATCGCGGCCCGGGACATCGAGGTCGTGCGGCAGCCCTCCGGCTGAGGTCCTCTACCGGGTGCTCTCCGGCGCCGGTTCCGGCACCTCGGTCCGCGGGACGGCGGGAGCGGGACCCGGCACCGGGTTCTCGCGCAGGTGCACCAGGACGCGGTAGGAGACCGCCACGAGCGGCACGGCCAGCAGCGCACCGGCCAGGCCCCACAGCATCGTCCCGGCGGTGACCGCGACGAGGATGACCACCGGGTGCAGCCGCAGGGCCCGCCCGACGATGACCGGGTGCAGGACGTTGCCCTCGACCTGCTGCACGACCAGGACGGCGACCAGCACGATGACCGCGTCGGTCAGCCCGTTGGTCACCAGCGTGACGAGCACGGCCACCGCCCCGCTCACCGTCGCCCCGAACAGCGGGACGAACGCGCCGAGGAAGGTCAGCAGGGTCAGCGACGGCCACAGCGGAACCCCCAGGACCAGCAGCGCCGCACCGATGCCCACGGCGTCGATGAGCGCCACGATGACGACGCCGCGCACGTACTGGGAGAGGGTCGTCCACGCCGTCCGGCCGGCGCCGTCGACCTGCTCGCGGCGCCGGGCGGGTGCCAGCCGCAGCGCCCAGGCCCACATCGACGCGCCGTCCTTGAGCAGGAAGAACGTCAGGAAGGCCACCAGCACCACCGCGGCCAGCACGTAGAGCGCCATCCCCGCCGCGGCCGTCGGCTCCGGCGCGAGCCGGAAGATCCGGTCGACCACCGCGTTGCGCGCCTCGGTCACCTGCTGGGGGTCCAGCCCCAGCGGGCCCTCGATCAGCCAGACCCGGATCCGGTCGATCCCGGCGGCCAGCGGGCGGGCGAGGTCGCGCAGCTCCTCGGCGGCGCGGAACCCCACGAGGAAGCCGACGCCGGCCAGGAGGCCGAACAGCAGGAACACCGACAGCAGCGCGGCCAGCGCCCGGGGGAGCGCCCGGGACAGCAACCGGGTGAACGGGTGCACGATGGCGGTCAGCAGCAGGGCGACGGCGACGGTCACCGTCACCAGCGGCAGCCGCAGCAGCACCCAGAACAGCAGCCAGGCGACCGCGGCCAGCACCAGCAGCGCGGCGCCGACCACGAGGGTCCGCACCGCCCAGGCCGGTGCGGCAGGCGCCACCGGCACGCGGTGCCCGTCCCGAGATGCGGCGACGGCCGGCGTGGGTGCGGCGCCGGCGCCGTCGTCCGCCGCCCGCCTCGGCCACCAGCTCACCGCCGCCGTCCCGCCCGCACACCCGCTCCTCCGGTCGTGGTGGTCCCGCACCGCTCCGCGGCCGGGGGTACCCCCGCATCCTGGGCCACCGCGGCGCGTCCGGCCGGGCGAGCGCCCGGTGCGGGCGGGTTCTGTTGCGGTCCTCTTGCAGATCCGTGTCAGGACGGCGGGCGTCGCGCTGACCACCGCGCGGACGGGCACACCCGGTACAGCGGCCGCCCACGCCGGCCGCCGCGCGCACCCGGAGGTCCCCATGTCCCAGCCCGTCCTACCCCACCCGGCCGGGGCCCGACCCCGCAGCCTCGCCACCGTCGACGACGACCTCCGCACCTGCGACCGCATCCGCCGGGACGTGGAACGGGAGCTCGCCGAGGTCCGGCGCCGCCAGGAGGAGCTGGCCGAGCTCGCGGCCACCCTGCTCGTGACCCTCGACTGCCGGTCACGGCTCGTCGACCACCTCCTCGACGAGCGGTTGCGGGTGCGGGACGGCGGGTGCCCGCCGCCGTGCTGAGGTCAGCGCACGTTTCCCCGTGGCCGAGCTGGACACCGGACCCGGAGGACGACGCGGGAGGAGACCTCGTGGGCACCGGAACCGGGACCCGGCCGAGCGGGACGACGCCGACGCCGCAGGAGCGGCCGTCCCCCCGGCGAGCGCTGGAGGCGCTCGTCGGGGTGCCGTTCACCGAGGGCAACCGGCTCGCGCTGCTGCGGAACGGGGACGAGACCTTCCCGGCGCTGCTCGCGGCGATCGCGGCCGCCCGGCGGAGCATCGACCTGCTGTGGTTCTCCTGGCGGGGCGGGGAGATCGCCCACCGGATGGCCGGCGCCCTCGCCGAGCGCGCCCGGGCCGGCGTCCGGGTGCGCGTCCTGCTCGACGGCTACGGGGCCAAGCAGATCGACCGGCAGGACCTGCGGACCATGCGGCAGGCCGGGTGCAGCGTCTTCTTCTACCGGCCGCTGCACACGCTGCGCATCGGGGTGTGGAACCAGCGCAGCCACCGGCGGGTGCTGGTCTGCGACGAGACGGTGGCCTTCACCGGCGGCACCGGGGTGGACACCGCGTGGACCGGCGACGGCCGGCACCCCGGCAGCTGGCGGGACACCGCCGTCCGCGTGGAGGGACCCGCCGTCGCCGGGCTGCGCTCGGCGTTCGTGCAGCCCTGGATGCAGGCACAGGTCCGCCTCACCGGTGAGGTGCTGTCCGACCAGGACCCGTTCCCCGAGCTCGGCCCGGCCGGGAGCTCGGCGGTCCAGGTGCTGCGGCCGCCGTCCCAGCCGGGGTGGAGCGAGGCGGCGTTGGCGCTGGCCGCCCTCCTGCACTGCGCGCGGGAGGAGGTCCGCATCACCACGCCCTACGTGCGGCTGCCGCGCTGGCTGCGCCGGGCGGTCGGGACGACGGCACGGCGGGGGGTGCGCGTCCGGCTGCTGGTCGCCGGCCCGCACGTGGAGCGGCCGGCGGTCCACCTGCAGGGCGAGCTGGACTTCCAGGAGCTGCTGGACGCCGGGGTCGAGATCTGGCGGTACCAGCCGGCGCTGCTGCACGCCAAGGTCGTCACCGTCGACGGCGCCCTCGGGATGATCGGCACGGCGAACGTCGACACCCGGTCGTTAGGGCTCAACGAGCAGGTGTGCCTGCTGGCCGACGACCCCGCCGTCGCCGGGGCGCTGGACGCGGACTTCGACGAGGACCTCGCCCGCAGCGTGCAGGTGGACCCGGTGCGCTGGCGCGAGCGGGGCCTGTACCGCCGCACCCTCGAGGTGGCCTCCGACGTCGTCGGCCGGCCGCTGCGCGGCTGGGGCGCCGTTGGGCTGGCCGGCCGCCGTCCCTGACCGTCGCATGACGTTCCCGGGACGAACGCGGGACGGCGGTGTCCCGCCCGCGCCGACGGGACACGGGTCGGACGTGGCGGGGACGACGCAGCCGGCGGAGGCACGGACGGGGCGGGCCCACGCGCTGGGCCGGGGGAGCGCGGCGCTGGCCGGGGTGGCCGCGGTGGCCGCCGGGCTCGGCCTGGCCGAGCTCGTCGCCGGGCTGGTCCCGGCGGCGCCCTCCCTGGTGATCGCGGTGGGGGACGCGGTCATCGACAGCGTTCCCGGCTGGCTGGAGCAGTGGGCGATCGCCACCCTGGGTGCCGCCGACAAGCCGGTCCTCCTCGCGGGCATCCTGGTCGTCTCGGTGCTGATCGGCGCGGGGCTGGGCGTGCTCGCCCGGCGCTTCGTCGTCCTCGCCGGCGGCGGCATCGCGCTGTTCGCCACGCTCGGCGTCGTGGCCGCGCTCGCCGACGACCGCAACCCCGTCTTCCTGACCGCGCTCGTGGGCCTGGTCGGGGCGGCGGCCGGGACCGCGGTGCTGGGGTGGCTCGTCGTCGGCCTGCCCCGCCGGGCCGTGCCGGCGCCCGCCGGCGGCCAGGGCTCGACCGACCCCGCCGACCCGGGGACGGTCCCCCTGCTGAGCGAGGTGGACCGGCGCCGTTTCCTCGCGGTGACCGGCGGGGCCACCCTGCTCGGCGTGCTCGCCGGGATCGGCGGCTACCTGCTCTCCGGCCGGGAACGGCTCGACGAGCTGCGGGCGGCCATCCGGCTGCCGGTCCCGGTACGGCAGGCGGGGCCCGTGCCGGCCGGGGCCACCCTCGAGATCCCGGGCATCACGCCGCTGTTCACCCCGAACGCCGAGTTCTACCGGATCGACACCGCGCTGCGGGTGCCCACCGTCGACCCCGACGGCTGGCAGCTCGCGGTCCGCGGGATGGTGGACGACCCGTTCACGCTCACCTACGCCGAGCTCATGGAGCTCCCGCAGATCGAGGCGGACATCACCCTCGCCTGCGTCTCCAACGAGGTGGGCGGCGACCTCGTCGGCACCGCCCGCTGGCAGGGCGTCCCGCTGCGTGCGCTGCTGGAGCGCGCCGGGCTGCAGGAGGGCGCCACGCAGCTGATCGGCCGCTCCGTCGACGGGTTCACCGCGGGCTTCCCGACGATCACCGCGCTCGACGTCGAGGAGGCGATGGTCGGCGTCGCGATGAACGGCGAGCCGCTGCCGGCCGAGCACGGCTTCCCGGCCCGGCTCGTGGTGCCCGGCCTCTACGGCTACGTCTCCGCCACCAAGTGGCTCTCGGCGATCGAGCTCACGGGCTGGGACGTCGACGGCTACTGGATCCCGCGCGGCTGGGCCAAGGAGGGGCCGATCAAGACCCAGACGCGCATCGACGTCCCCGCGTCCGGGAGCACCGTCCCCGCCGCGCGGCGACCCATCGCCGGGGTGGCGTGGGCGCCGACCCGGGGGATCGAACGGGTCGAGGTGCGCATCGACGACGGCCCGTGGCAGGAGGCGGAGCTCGCCGAGGCCCACGACGTCGACGTCTGGCGCCAGTGGTACCTCCCGTGGGACCCGACGCCGGGTCGGCACGTGATCGCCGCACGGGCGACCGACGGGCTGGGCGAGGTGCAGACCGACGAGCGCACCCCCGTGGCACCCGACGGCGCGTCCGGCTACCCGGTGGTCGAGGTCCTCGTGCAGGACTGACGGTCGGTCAGGCCGCGGCGTCCCGCTCGCCGCCGACACGGCCGACCCAGCGGGCCACCTGCTCGACCACCACGTCGGGCTCGGTCAGCGGCAGCATGTGGCCCGCGCCGGGGACCTGCACCAGCTCCCCGTCGGGCAGCGCGGACAGCAGCCGGTGGATCTCCGCGTTCGGCACCTCCGGGTCGCGGTCGCCGTGCACGAGCAGCGTCGGGACGGTGAGGGAGTGCGCCCGGTCGACACCGTCGTCGGCCAGCGCCCCGAGGGCCGACCCGGCCAGCGCCAGCGGCCGGGTGGTCAGGAAGTCGTCCCGCATGCGCGCCACGGCCTCCTGGGGCTCGCCCGGGGCGAAGGCGAAGTGCCGGATGCCGCGGTCGGAGACCGCGCGGACCGGCCGGAGCCGCCGGCCCCACCGCGAGCCGGCGCGCAGGAGCGCGAACCACACGGAGGCCAGCCGGGCGCGCGCCCACGCCGGCAGGTGGCGCCCGGGGAACCCCGGCGCCGTCACCCCCGCGCCGCCGGAGCCGACGAAGACCGCGCCGGTGATGCGGGCGTCCGCGCCGCCGTCCACGTGGCGCAGCAGCACGGCTCCGCCGAGGCTGTGCCCCACGACGACCGCGGAGCCGCCGCGCGGCACGACCGCGCCGAGCACCGCCCCCAGGTCGGCGGCGTGCGACGCCAGGCCGTAGCCGCCGGAGCGCGCGTCGCCGGACTGGGCGTGCCCGCGCAGGTCGTAGGCGACCACCCGGTGGTCCTCGGCGAGCCGCCGCGGCACCTCGCCCCAGGAGTCCGCCGACATCCCCAGCCCGTGCACGAGGACGACCAGGGGCGCGTCCTCGTCCCCCCACGAGTAGAGGGCCAGGCGGGTGCCGTCGAAGGAGGTCACGTCGGTCATGGCGGGCCCCTACCCAGCCGGCCGGCCGCCGCTGCGTCGATGTGGTGACGGTCGCGGTCCTGTCATCCCACCGTCACGGGACGGCGGGGGCCCGCGACGGCGTGGTGGCGCATCGCCGTCACCCCGGGGAGGAGGTACCGGGCGCAGACCAGCACCCACACCGTGCCGAGGACGACCCCGGCGAGGACGTCGGTCGGGTAGTGCGCGGCGGTGTAGATGCGGGAGAGGGCGACCGCCGGGACGACGAGGACGGGCACGGCCAGCACCGCCCACCGCCACCGGCTCCGGCTCCGGCTCCGCGCGAGGGTGATGACGAGCGCGGCCAGCGCGCCGTAGAGCGCCACCGCCGCCGCGACGTGCCCGGAGGGCCAGCTCGCCGCGGTCGGCAGGCCGGAGGTGAGGTCGGCGACGGCCGGCCGGGCGCGTTCCACGGTGCGCGAGACGACGAAGTAGATGCCGAGCTCGCCGACGACGGTGACCAGCACGAAGACCACCGGCCGCCAGCTCCCGGTGACCGCGAGGGCCAGCACGGCCAGGGTCACCGGCACCGCGATCACCATCGCGGTGCCCGACAGGCGCTCCACGGCGTCGGTCACGTCGGTGAGCACCGGCGTGCGCGCCGCGACGAAGGCCTCGACCACGGAGCGGTCGAACCGGCCGAGCGCTGCACCGCCCAGCACGCCGGTGACCAGCAGGCCGAGCACGATCAGGGCGGCCGACAGGGCCGCGGCGGCGACCAGCAGGCGGGTCACGGTGCGTCGGCCGTCGGGCAGGGCCGGCTGGCCGCTCGGTGCGGCGTGCTCCATCGCGCCCGGCTCCACGTCCAGCGGGTCCAGCGGCTCCTCGGTGTGGTGGTGGTGGTCGTGCTGCCAGGCGCGGAAGGCCGCCGTCGTCACCGCGAGGATGCCGGCCCCGAGGGCGTAACCGGCGAGGACGTCGGTGACGAAGTGCACCCCCAGCGCCAGCCGGGTGAACCCGACGGCGAGCGCCACCACGAGGGCGGCCGCCACCACCCACGGCCGGAGCCTACGGCGCACCGCGGGCAGGGCCAGCAGGGCCAGGGTCCCGAAGGTGACCAGGGAGACGGTGGCGTGCCCGCTGGGGAAGCTCGCGTTGGAAGGCAGGTCCGCGACCGGGTCGGCCACCATCGGTCGGGCGCGGTCGACCAGCGCCTTCGTCACGGGCACCAGCACGGGCAGCGAGAGACCGGTGACCGTCGCGAAGACGGCCAGCCGCCGCTGCCCCCGGACGAGCAGGAACACCGTGGTCAGCGTGAAGAGCAGGATGGCGGCGGGGTGCCCGCCGAGGTCGGTCACCGCCTGCAGGACGCGCACCGTCGTGGGGGAGTCGGCCACCGCCTCGTTCAGACCGGCGGCGACGTCGCCGTCCAGCGCGGCCAGCGGCGACCACTCGCGCTGCACCAGCAGGAGCAGCAGCAGGAAGGGCACCAGCCCGGCGAGCAGCGCGACCAGACCGAGGACGGTCCGCACCCCGAAGCGCCCCAGCCCGGTGGTGCTGCGCTCGTCCTGGATGCCGGCACGCTCGTCCACCCGGTTCATGCCCGTCCCCGGTACCCGCGCGGCGGCGGGCACACCGGCCGGGCACCCGACGATCCGATGACGGCTGCCGGCGGCTCAGCGACCGGCCGCCTCCTCCGGCGTCACCGTCGCGATCCGGCGGACGTCGGCGAGCAGGTGCTGCACGCGGGTGTCGCGCAGGCAGCCCTGCATCTCGCGCCGGTCGAACTCGTCGAGCCCGGGCCGCAGCCGGAAGGCGTACACGCCGTCGCCGACCGTCCCGAAGGAGTCCTCGACCACGTCGGCGTTCACCAGCAATCGGCAGGTGCTCACCAGCCCGCGGGTCATCTCCTCGCGCAGCGCCGGGTCCTCCCGGATCTCCACCGCCAGGACCACGTCGGTGTAGGAGCCCTCCGGCAGTGGGACATGCACCGTCATCAGCTCGGCGCGCAGCAGCAGGACCGCGGCGGCGACGACGGCGGCGCCGGCGACCCAGGCGAGCACCCGCTTCACGGCGACGTCGCGGTGGCGGCCGGCCCGAGCAGCACCCGCAGGGCGGGGTCGTCGCCGAACCCGTCGTCGCCGGCGAGGAGCTCGGCCTCCGTGGGCACCAGCGACGTCGCCGGGAAGGCGATCTCCTCCAGCTGGTCGGCGACCTCCCGCTCCACCCCCGCGCGGGCCGAGCCGCCGGCGACCCGCTCGACCAGCCAGGCGATCCCGGAGACGACGAAGCCACCGCCGAGCAGCACCGGGATGAAGATGTGCGTCCGGTCGAGGTCCGCGGGTCGGAGCCAGGTGAACGGCCTGCTCTCCACGGGCGCCGCGCGCAGCCGCTCGAGCGCCCCGGGTGGCCGCTGCGCGGCCGCGGACGCCCGCACGGTCTCGGCCACCGCGTTCAGCCGACGCACGACCAGGCCGGTGCACAGCCCCACCAGGGTGGCGAGGAAGAGGATGCCGACCAGCAGGGCGCGGTGCCACTCCCACCGGTAGACGTAGACGAACAGGTAGCCGCCGGAGCCCAGGAGCGCGAGGACCCCCACCAGCCAGCTCAGCTTCTTCACGAGTCCTCCTCCTCGACGGCGCCGCTGTCCCCGTCCACCCGGACGGTGGTGCCGGGGGTGAACCGCTCCAGCGCGCCGGCGTGGCCGACCACCGTGGGCACCCCCGACTCGCGGGCGAGGATCGCCAGGTGCGCCAGCACGCTCCCCGTCTCGGCGACCAGGCCGGCCAGCCGGGGCAGCACCGGCGCCAGCGAGGGGTCGAGGGTGCGCACCACCAGCACGGCGCCCTCCGGCGGGTCGTCCCCGTGGTGCACCGGCCCGCTGCCCGATCCACCTCCTGCCCCGGTGCCGCCGGCCGCACCGGCGACCGGTACGGGCCGGCCGGTGTCGCTCATCCGGAACCGCGCGGGCAGCGGCTCCCCGGGCTCCTCGGGCGCCGGCCGGAGCACCACCGCCGGGTCGTGGACGGCGGCGGCCAGATCGGCCAGCCGCACCCCGCGCACCTCCTCCGGGTCGCCGAGCCGGCCGGCGGCGGTGAGCCGTTCACCGAGGGCCCAGGCGGCGCGGGCGGTGACCTCCTGCAGCCACCGCACCCGCAGCCGCAACGCCTCCCGCAGCAGCCCGGCGTCGGTCTCCTCGACCGGCGGGGGGCTGTCCGGCGGGTCGACGTCGGGCGGGAGCTGCGGGCGGCGGCAGATCCTCGGCGGGGCGAGGGCGACCACCACCGGGTTGGCGGCGACGATCTCGGCGTCGGGGAGCCCGGCCTGCCGGGACCGGCCGAGCACGCGCAGCGCGGCGCTCACCCCGGTGAGCCGGGGGGCGTCGGGGTCGACGAGCATGCCCACGAGCACCTCGTGCGCGTGCACCGAGCGCAGCGCCGGGCCGGTGCGGTGCAGCAGGGCGACCAGCTGCCGGTCGGTCAGCTCGCCCAGCGGCGGCACCCCGCCGAGGGCGTGGTCGGCCGCCCCGACCACGTCCCGGGCGAGGGCCGGCAGGGCCGAGCGGAGCCGGCCGACCCGCCAGGAGGCGCGCAGCCGCCGCAGCCGGGGGCGCGGGTCGAGCCGGTCGCGCAGCCGGGGGGCCTCCGGCCGGCGCTCGAGCAGGTCGAGGTCGAGCGCGACCCAGCCGCCCAGGACGCGGACCAGCGGGGAGGCCTCCACGGCGTCCCGGTCGGTGGTTCCGGCCAGCAGCAGGGCGTGCCGCAGCGCGTCGCGCAGCGGCGGAATCCACAGGTCGGCCTCCAGCGGCTGCAGGGGCTCGGGGAAGGTCTCGGCGACGGGGCCCGGCCCGAGCACCGGCCCGTGCGGGCGGCCGCGCGCCTCTGCCGTGACCGGCCGGCTCTGCAGCAGCCGCAGCCGGTTCTCCTCGTCGAAGGCCCACTCCACGTCCTGGGGGCCGTCGAACACCCGGGCCGTGCGCCGCGCCAGGTCGGCCAGCGCCCGCAGCTGCGCCTTCCGCAGCCGCACCCCGCCGTCGCCGCGGGTGACGTCGGTGCGGCGGCCGTCGCGGTCGAGCTCGTAGCGGTCGCCGTCCACCTCGCCGCTCACCAGGCGGTCGGGTCCCCCGGTCACCGCGGCGACGACGAGGCGGTCCTCCCGCCCGGACACGGGGTCGATGCCGAAGAGCACGCCGCCGCTGCGCGCGTCGAGCAGCGGCTGGACCAGCACGGCCAGCGGCTCCCGGCCGGTGAGGGTGTCCGACCCCGCGGCGGCGGTCCCGCGGCTGGCCACGACGGTCGCGACGGCGCGCTCGAACTCCTCGGCGCCCCGCACCCCGACCACCGACTCGAACCGGCCGGCCATCGACGAGTCGCCGAGGTCCTCGACCGTCGAGCTGCTCCGCACCACCAGGGCGCGCCGCCCCTCCGCGGAGAGCTGCCGCCAGGCGACGTGGACGTCGTCGGGCAGGGGACCACCGGCGGCGAGCCGCTCCACGGCCGCCGTGGTCACCACGAAGCCGGGCACGATCGGCAGGCCCGCCCGGTGCGCCCGCGCGAGGGCGGCCGCCTTCGCCCCGCTGACCTGCCCGTCGGCGGCGGATTCGTCGTCGAGGCCCACCACGGGGGGTGCGTCGGCGACGGGCACGCTGCCCATGCTGTCGTCGGTCGAGGTGGCCGGCATCCCGGAGGGGTAGCCGGAAACGGTGCGACGAGGCCCCTACCGGCGGTTCCGTCGGCAAAACGTAACGGGCTCCATCGCCGGCCCGGCGGGGTAGGGGGAGCCCGTGGACCTCCTCGCCCGCCGTCCGGCACCCGGTGCAGCGTGACCGCGGGCCACGAGCACGAGCTCGCCCGGGGCGTCGGCCGGGCCTTCGGCGGGGCGCTGCTGTTCGCGCTGCCGCTGATGATGACCATGGAGCTGTGGCGCCTGGCGCACACCGTCGAGCGCTACCGGCTGGCGCTGCTGGTGGTCACGACGGTCGCGCTCGTGATCGCCCTGTCGCGGTACTTCGGCACCGGGCCCGGGGGCGTCGGCGTGGGGGGCTACCTCGCCGACGCCGGGGTGGCCCTGCTCGTGGCCGCGGCCACCACCGCGCTGGTGCTCGCCGTGCTGGGGGTCATCGACCCGGTCCGGAACTGGCAGGACGCGCTCGGGGTGACCGCCATCGAGGCGCTCCCCGCCGCGGTCGGGGCCTCCTACGCCCGCAGCCAGCTCGGGCAGCGCAGCCGGCGGAGGGAACCGGACCGGTACGGGCACGAGGTCTTCCTCATGACCGCCGGGGCGATCGTCTTCGCCGCCAACATCGCGCCCACCGAGGAGGTGGTGCTCATGGCGGCCCGGATGAGCACGGTCGGCACCGCGCTGCTCGTCGTCCTGAGCCTGGTCGTCATGCACGGCTTCGTGTACACCGTCGGCTTCCGCGGGCAGGAGCGGTCGACCGGCGGGTTCGTCGGGTCGTTCCTGACCCTGACCGTGGTGGGGTACGCGGCGGCCTTCGCCGTCTCGGCTTACGTGCTGTGGACCTTCGGCCGCTTCGACGGCACGGGCGCCGTCGTCGTGGTGGCGCAGACCGTCGTGCTGGCCTTCCCCGCCAGCGTCGGCGCCGCGGCGGCGCGGCTGATCCTGTGAGGGAGGGGCCGGTGGACGAGCCGGAGGAGGAGACCGGGCGCCCGGAGCGGACGACGGCGGGGGAGTACGCGCTGGGCGCCCTCGGCGGGCTTCTGGTCCTGGTCCTGCTGGCGTTCGTCGCGTTCGAGGCGGTCACCGACGCCGGTGCCGCCCCCGAGCTCGCGGTGAGCGTGACGGCGGTGGAGCCGAGCGGCGAGGGGTGGGCGGTCTCCTTCCGGGTCGAGAACACCGGCGACCGCACGGCCGAGCAGCTGGAGGTGTCCGGCTCGCTCACCCGTGGCGGCCGCGAGGTGGAGGAGTCGTCGGCCACGATCGCCTACGTGCCGCCGGGCAGCCGCCGCAGCGGGGCGCTGCTGTTCTCCGAGGACCCCCGGGACGGTCGGCTCGAGGTCCGCCCGGCCGGCTACGCGTCGCCCTGAGGCCGCGCTCAGCGCTGGGCGAGGTAGGCCGCGGCGGTCTGCCGCAGCCGGTCGTGCACGCCGTCGGCGGCGACGACGCCTTGGCGGCCGAGGTAGGCCTTCGGCAGCTTGGCGACCATCGTGTAGTTGGTGTCCACGACGTTCCCGGCCGGCGCCAGGCCGGCCTGGCTGACCAGCTGGTAGGCGTCGAGCAGGTCCCAGCCGGTGAGCTCGGCGGCCCACGTGACCAGGTCGTGCTGGCTGACCCGGTAGGCGTCCTCGAGCGGCCGGACCGAGCCGGTCGACATCAGGAGGTCGTCGGTCTCCAGCCGGGGCCATGCGGGTCCACCGCCCTTGACCAGGTCGACGACGACGACGGTGCGCATCGCCGCCTCGACGGCGGTGCCGCACACCTCGCCCTCACCCTGCCGGCAGTGCCCGTCACCGATCGACAGCTGCCCGCCGGGGACGTTGACACCGAAGTAGGCCGTCGTCCCCGCCCGCATCTCCGGGGTGTCCATGTTGCCGCCGTGCGCGCCCGGCGTGACGGTCGCGAAGGCCTCGCCCCCGGCCGGTGCCACCCCCACGGTGCCGTGCATCGGGTCGAGCGGGAGCTCCACCTCCGGCCCGCCGCGGCGCGGCCGGAACAGGCAGGTGCCCCGCTCGCGGTCCACCTCGTACAGCCACACGACCTCCTCGAGCGGGTCGTGCAGCATCGCCGTGCTGTGCGTCGCCGTCAGCGCCCCGAAGTGCGGGAACGTCGTGGAGACGGCCCAGTCGCGGGCCGGCGCGATCTCCGCGAAGTGGACGGCGAGGGTGTCGCCGGGTTCGGCGCCCTCGACGTGGATCGGCCCGGTCACCGGGTTGAGCTGCGAGAAGTCGCAGACCTGGCTCGGCAGGTCGTCGGTGCTGGTCACCCGGCCGCCGAAGCAGTCCTCGGTGGTGAGCTCGACGACCGTGCCCGGCCGGACCCGCACCAGCGGCTGGGGTGCGCCGCCGAAGACGTACCGGTACTGGTCGGGGGTGGGGGTGAGCTGGACGACCTCGAGGGCCACGGGTCTCCTCCGTTCGCGGGTGGCGTGCTCCTGCCGGTGACGACAGGTGCCCCAGGATGGCGGAGGGTCGCGGCGGGCACCCGGCGGCCCCCGCAGCCCCGACCGGCACGCACCCCGGCGGGGGAACCGGGGTCCACGCGCGCCTGCGGGCGTGCGAGGGTTTCCCGGAGACCCGATGGAGGAGTTGGCATGACCTGGCCCCGGCCGGTCCCGGTGATCGGTGACCAGACGCACGCCGCCGAGCGGGCCGCCGACCCCGCGGGCTGGGCCTTCGACGCCGCCACGGTGGAGGCGCTGCACACCGTCGTCGGGGCCCGGCGCGACATCCGCCGCTACCGACCCGACCCGGTGCCCCCCGAGCTGCTGCGGTCGGTGCTGGAGGCCGGGCACCGGGCGCCGTCGGTGGGCCACTCGCAGCCGTGGCGCTTCGTCGTCGTCACCGAGCAGGCCACCCGCGACCGCGCCGCCGTGCTCGCCGACCGCGAGCGGTTGCGCCAGGCCGAGCTGCTCACCCCCGACCGCCGCGCACGGCTGCTGGACCTGCAGCTCGAGGGCATCCGCGAGGCGCCGCTGGGCGTCGTCGTCGCCTGCGACCGCCGCGCCCACGCCACCGGGGTGCTGGGCCGGGCGACCTTCCCCGACGCCGACCTCTGGAGCTGCGCCTGCGCGATCCAGAACATGTGGCTGGCCGCCCGCGCCGCGGGGCTGGGCATGGGCTGGGTGACGCTCTTCCAGCCGGCCGACCTCGCCGCGCTCCTGCACCTCCCCGAGGGTGTGCAGACCCTCGGCTGGCTGTGCCTGGGCTGGCCCGACGAGCGCCCACCGGAGCCCGGGCTGGTGCGCCACGGCTGGTCGCACCGGGCGCCGCTGGAGGACGTCGTGCTGCGCGAGCGGTGGCCGTCCGACGACAGCCCCGCCGCCCCGGTCAGCCACCTCGCCGGGCCGCGCCCCGAGGCGGTGGTCGCCGCGCGGGACACCGGTGACGACCTGCTCGCCGTGCCCGGGTCGCTCGGGGTCCTCGACCGCGCCGTCGACCGCGTGCTGGCCCTCCCCGGACCGGTGCCCGACGCCGGCACGCTGGTGGTCGTGGCCGGCGACCACCCCGTCGCCCTGGCGCACGCCGTCTCCGCCTACCCGTCGTCGGTCACCGCCGACGTGCTGGCCGCCACCGGCACCGGGGAGTCGCTGGGGGCGTCGACCGCCCGCCAGGCCGGGCTGCGGGTGCGCGCCCACCACGCGGTCTCCCCGGAGGCGCAGGGCGACCTGCTGACCGCCGACGCCCTGACCGCGGGGGCCGCCGCCGCGCTGGTCGCCGAGGGCCGGGAGCTCGGGCGGGAGCTCGCCGCCACCGGGCTGGTGTCCCTGGGCGAGGTCGGCATCGGCAACACCACGGTGGCGGCCGCGCTCGCCTGCGGGCTGCTCGGCCTCGCCCCGGACGACGCCGTCGGGCTCGGGGCGGGGGCGGACGCGGCGATGCTGGACCGCAAGCGGGCGGTCGTCCGCGGCGCCCTGGACCGGGTCCGGGGCGTGCGCGACCCGATGCCCCTCCTCGCCGCGCTCGGCGGGCCGGAGGTCGCGGTGCTCACCGGCATCACGCTGGGGGCCGCCGCGGCCGGTGCGCCGGTGGTGCTCGACGGCCTGGTCACCTCGGTCGCCGCCGCCGTCGCGGTGCGCCTGGAGCCGGCCGCGCAGGCGGCGCTGATCGCCGGTCAGCGCAGCCGCGAGCGGGGGCACGCCGCCGTCCTCACCGAGCTCGGGCTCGAGCCGCTCCTCGACCTGCGGCTGCGCGCGGGGGAGGGCGTCGGCGCCGCCCTGGCCGCGCAGCTGCTGCTCACCGCGCTGCGCGCCCGGCGCGCCGCCGGGCGGGTGCGGTGATCGGCCGGCCGCCCCGCCGGGCGCTGGTCCTCGGGGGAGCGCGCTCGGGCAAGTCCCGGTACGCCGAGCAGCTGCTGGCCCGGGCCCGCCGGGTGGAGTACGTGGCCTGCGGCCTGCCGGCCGACGGCGGGGACCCCGAGTGGGCCGGCCGTGTGGCGCTGCACCGGGACCGCCGCCCGGCGTCCTGGCGCACCGTCGAGACCGTCGACCTCGTCGGCGTGCTCGGGCAGCCGGGCCCGCCGGTGCTGGTCGACTGCCTCTCCACCTGGCTGGCCCGGGTGATGGACGACTGCGGCGTCTGGACCGGGACCGAGGGCGCCGACGCCCGGCTGGCCGCCGCTGTCGACGACGTCGTCGCCGCCTGGTCGGGCACCCGCCGCCGGGTGGTCGCGGTCAGCAACGAGGTGGGGTCCGGCGTCGTGCCGGCGACGGCCTCGGGCCGCCGCTACCGCGACGAGCTGGGCATCCTCAACGCGCGTGTCGCCGCCGCCTCCCGGCGGGTGTGGCTGCTCACCGCCGGCCTCCCGCAGCGGCTCCGGTGACGGGCGGGGGCCCGCTCGCCGCGCTCGGGGTGTTCAGCGTGCTGCCGGTGCCGGCGTCCGCGCGCACCCCCGGTCCCGGCGTGCTGCGGTGGCTCCCGCTCGTGGGGGCGCTGCTCGGGGCGCTGGCGACCGTGCCGGCGCTGGCGGTGTGGCGGGGGAGCGACGGGGGCGCCCCGCTGCTGGCCGCCGCGCTGGTGGTCGGCGCGCTGGCGCTGCTGACCCGCGGGCTGCACCTGGACGGCGCCGCCGACCTCGCCGACGGGCTGGGCAGCGGCCGGCCGGCCGACCAGGCGCTGGCGATCATGCGGCGACCGGACGTCGGCGCCTTCGGGGTGGCCGCGCTGGCCTGCCTGCTGCTCGTGCAGGTGGCGGCGCTGGCGGCGGTGCTGGGGGAGTCCTCCCTGGCCGGCGGCCTGGTGGGGGTCGTCCTGGCGACGACGGCCGGCCGGGTGGCGGTGCTGCACGCGGCCGCGCGGCCGGCGGCGGACGGCTCCGCGCTCGGGGTGCTGGTGGCCGGGGCCGGCTCGCCGGTGGTGCGGTGGACGGCGACGGTGCTGCTGGTCGCCGGCGCGGTCGGGCTGCGGCTGCTGGCGGGCGGGTCCGCGGCCGACGTGGTGTGGGCCGTCGCCGCCGTGCTGGTCGCGCCGGCGGTCGGCGCGGCGCTCGCCGCGCACGCGGCCCGCCGGCTGGGCGGGGTCACCGGCGACGTCTTCGGCGCCGTGGTGGAGACCGGGACGGCCGCGGCGCTGGTCGTGCTCGCCGCCGGTACCACCTGGACCTGACCGGATCACTCCCGCGTGGCGGTGCGCGCCCACCGCCGGGGGCTGGCGCCGGTCCAGCGCCGGAAGGCGTGCACGAATGCCGACGCCTCCGAGTAGCCGACCCGCTCGGCCACCTCCTCCACGCTGAGGCCCACGGTCACCAGCAGCTCCTCGGCCAGGTGCCGGCGGGTCTGGTCCAGGACGGCGCGGAAGCTCGTCCCCTCCTCGGCGAGCCGGCGGCGGAGGGTGCGCACGCTCACGTGCAGCTCGGCGGCGACCTCCTCCTGCCCGGGCATGCGCTGCGGCTGCCGGAGCAGGAGGTCGCGCACCTGACCGCTGAGCCCCCGGCGGGACACCCGTCGCTCGAGCAGCTCCCGGCACTGCGCCTCGCACAGGGCCGCGGTCAGCGGGGCCGCCTGGGGGAGCGGCTGGTCGAGCAGCGCGGCGTCGAAGACCACGGTCGACCGCGGGGCGGCGAACCTCGGCGGCACGCCGAACGCCGCGGCGTAGGGCGCCGGGTCGGCCGGGGCGGGCAGCCGGAGCTCCACCCGCCGGGGCACGACCGGCCGGCCGAGGGACTCCCGCCACAGCTGGAGCGCCGCCGTCGCGTCGCGCAGCAGGACGAACCGGCGCACGGGCTCGGGCACGTCGAGGTCGTCGAAGAACAGGCGGAGCTCGCCTCCGTCCTCCACGGCGCTGACCCGGGTGAGCGCGTAGGTGAGGTCGAGGAAGCGCATCGCGACCTCGTGCCCGGCGCGCAGGGTGCGGCTGGAGAGGAGTGCGAACCCCCAGATGCCGTAGGTGGCCAGCCGGTACCGGTTGCCGGCGGCCAGGCCGCTGTCCTCGGGCAGCGCGGCGGCGAGCGCCGCCACGAGCCGCACCTCCTGCTCGGCGGCGATCTCCGCCTCCGGGTCGGCCAGCTCGGCCTCGGTGACGCCGGCCGCGGCGAGCAGGCCGGCCCGCGGCAGGCCGTGCTCCTCGCCGAGCGCGCACAGCAGCGCCGCGCTGCCCGTGCCCCGGGAGGCGGCGTGGACGGGGTTGGCCGAAATCATCAAGATGAGGCCGATTGTGTCATGGCTCACACGGGCGATGCCTCACTACGTTCGCGGTCGACACGGGTCGCGCACCGAGGGGGAGACCGGACATGACGGCGATCGCGCAGGAACCGGCCACGACGGCGACGACCGAGCACGTCGACGTGCTCGTCGTGGGGGCGGGCATCTCGGGCATCGGGGCGGCCCACCACCTCAAGGACCGCTTCCCGGGGAGGAGCTTCGCGATCCTCGACGCCCTCGACGACCGGGGCGGCACCTGGTGGACCCACCGCTACCCCGGCGTCCGGTCGGACAGCGACCTGTTCACCTTCGGCTACCGGTTCAAGCCGTGGCGCGGCGCGTCGATCGCCACCTCGGCGGAGATCCTCTCCTACCTCGACGAGGTCATCGCCGAGGACGGCCTGGCGGACCGCATCCGCTACCGGCACCGCGTCACCTCGGCGAGCTGGTCGTCGGCCGAGCGGCGGTGGACCGTGCAGGTCTCCCGCGAGGACACCGGGGAGGAGCTCACCCTCACCACCGACTTCCTGTGGATGTGCCAGGGCTACTACGACCACGGGCGCCCCTACCGCCCCGAGTGGCCCGGCATGGACCGGTTCCGCGGGGTGGTGGTGCACCCGCAGCAGTGGCCCGCGGACCTCGACCACGCCGGCAAGCGCGTCGTCGTCATCGGCTCGGGGGCCACCGCGGCGACGATCGTGCCGGCCATGGCCGAGACCGCCGCGCACGTGACGATGCTGCAGCGGTCCCCGACGTTCTTCTTCGCCCGACCCCGCACGCACGAGCTGGCCGAGACGCTGCGGGCGCTCGACGTGCCCGACGACTGGACCCACGAGATCCTGCGCCGGGCCTACATCGCCGAGGGCGACGAGATCACCCGCATGTCCTTCGAGCAGCCGGGTGAGCTGCGCGAGATGCTCATCGAGGCGATGCGTCCGCTCCTGCCCGAGGGCTTCGACATCGACAAGCACTTCAGCCCGACCTACCGGCCCTGGCAGCAGCGCCTCGCCCTGCTGCCCGACGGAGACCTGTTCACCGCCATCCGGGAGGGCGCGGCGTCGGTCGTCACCGACACCATCGACACCTTCACCGACACCGGGATCCGCACCTCCTCGGGGGAGGAGCTCGAGGCAGACGTCGTCGTCACCGCGACCGGCTTCGACCTCTGCCTGTTCGGGGGTGTCGCCTTCACCGTGGACGGCGAGCCGGTCGACTTCACGCAACGGGTCACCTGGCGCGGCACCATGATCAGCGGCGTGCCCAACATGGCCTACGTCTTCGGGTACTTCCGCGCCAGCTGGACCCTGCGCGCCGACCTGGTCAGCGAGCTCGTCTGCCGGCTCCTGGGGCACATGCAGGACCGCGGCGCATCCGTCGTCGTCCCCACGCTCCGTCCCGAGGACGCGGACATGCCGTTGCGGCCGTGGGCCGACCCGGAGAACTTCAACTCCGGCTACGTCATGCGCTCCGTGGACCGCATGTTCAAGCAGGGGGACCGCGAGCCGTGGACCCACCTGCTGGAGTACGCCGAGGAGCGGACGGCGCTCCCGGCCGTCGACCTCGACGACAAGTCCCTCGTCTACCGCTGACCGCCCGACCCCGACAGATCAGGAGCGCACGTGCCCGTCGACCCGAACATCGCCGCGATGCTGACCATGATGGAGCAGGCCGGCCTGCCGCCGATGTACGAAGGCACCCCGGAGGCCGGCCGGCAGCTGTACCTCGCGCTGACCCACGGAGCCCGCACCCCCGAGCAGCTGGTGCCGGTGGGCTCCACCGAGGACCGCACCGTGCCCGGCGCCGAGGGCGAGCTGAAGGCCCGCGTCTACCGGCCCGAGGGCGAGGGGCCCTTCCCGACCGTCGTCTTCCTCCACGGCGGCGGCTGGGTGATCGGCGACCTCGACACCCACGACAACATGGCCCGCAACGTCTGCCGGGGCAGCGGCGCCGTCGTGGTCGCCGTCGACTACCGGCTGGCCCCGGAGCACCCCTTCCCGGCCGCGGCGGACGATGCCGTGGCGGCCGCGCGCTGGATCGCCGCCCACCTCGACGAGTTCGGCGGCGACCAGCGGCTCGGCGTCGCCGGGGACAGCGCCGGCGGCAACCTGTCCGCGGTGGTCGCCCAGGCCCTGCACGCCGACGGCACGCCGCTGGCCGCCCAGTTCCTCATCTACCCGGCGGTCGACGCCGAGGGCGAGTACCCGTCCCGCATCGAGAACGCCAAGGGGTACTTCCTCGAGAAGGACACCATGGACTGGTTCTACGGGCACTACGCCGAGGGCTGGGACGACGCCATGGACCCGCGCCTGTCGCCGCTGCACCACGGCGACCTCTCGGGGCTGCCGCCCGCGGTCGTGGTCACTGCCGAGTACGACCCGCTGCGCGACGAGGGCGAGGCCTACGGCGAGGCGCTGCGCGCGGCGGGCGTGACCGCCGACGTCCGGCGCTACGACGGGATGATCCACGGCTTCTTCGACATGGGCACGATCTCGCCGGCCGCCCAGCAGGCGATCGACGAGTCGTGCGCCCGCTTCCGGGAGCTGCTGCACCGCTGAGCCACCCGACCGGTCGCGGGTCCCGTGTCCCCGGACCCGCCCCGGTCGTCAGCTCTCGGGGAACAGCGCCCGCAGCGGGAGGCGCTCCGGCCGCCGGAAGGGTTGCCAGCCCCCGCGCGGCTGGGCCAGCCGGTCCGCGACGACCCACAGCACGGCCGGGTCCACCCCCATGCCGAGGTGGGCGGCGTGCACGGCGACGTTCTCGCTCGTCGGCCCCTCCCGCTGCAGGCAGGTGCGCCAGTCGACGACGCCGTCCCACCGGGAGTACACCGAGGTGCTCGGCACCGGCAGCGGCGGGGCCGGGCGTACGTCGTGCACCGCCCGCAGCCGCCGGAACTCGCGGTACGTGCCGGCGCGCGAGGCGGCGCCGCGGGGCCGGGCGGGCGCGGCGGCGAAGGGGGAGCCGAGCGAGACCACCTGCCGCACCAGCCGGGGGGAGCGCTCGGCCAGCCGGCGGGCGAAGATGCCGCCGAGGCTCTGCCCGACGATGCTCACCGGCCCTCCGTGCTCGCCGGCCAGCCGCCGCACCAGGTCCCGGACGCCGTCCACCACCTCGGGCCGCGGGCCGTGGTTGCGGCCGAGGTCCCACCCGACCACCGGGTAGCCGAGGCGGCGCAGCCAGCCGCGCAGCGTCCGGGTGGAGACGTCGGAGGCCAGCCACCCGGGCAGGACGACGACGGGGTGCGGCTCGCCGCGCGGCGCCAGCCGCAGCAGGGGGCTGCCGGCGGCGAGCGCACCGGCGCTGACCAGCGCGCGGGCCGGCTCGGTCAGGGCCAGCAGGTCGTCGGTGCGGGCGGCGCGGGGGCGCCCGGGCGGGGTGCTCACCGGCCCTGCATGCCCGCGCGGGGGTGCGGTCAGTCGCCCGGCGGCAGCACGCGCGGGACGAACACCTCGTCGATCGGGCGGGGGCCGACGTACTGGCGGCAGGTGCAGGGCACCCAGCTGTGCCCCGACCAGCGCCCGCGCTTGTCGTACGTGTCGCGGCGCAGCTCGGCGTAGCAGGTGTTGGTCTCCGTGTCGTGCTGGCTGAGCGTGTGCCCGCAGCCGCACAGCGGCGTCACCGGCGGGGGCGGCGCGCTGCCCCGGCTCCGGCCCAGGCGCCCGGCGACGAAGCCGGCGCCGAGCAGCCCGGCGCCCACCAGCAGGCTGATCGGATCCATTGCGTGCACCTCCCGCGCGAGCCTCCGACGGTAGCGCGCCGACGCCGTCCCCGGAGGCGCGCACCGGGCTCCCGGCGACCGAGGTGGGAGCGGTCACGCTGCGCCGCGGGAGAGCGCCCGACCCGGAGCCGTATTCGCCCGATCGAGGGGATTGAGCGGCAGTGATCCGGGGCACGTGTGACCCGTGGACACGTACGCCGTGGGATTCGCCCGACCCGACCGCTGGTCGGCCGGGCAGCGGACCGAGCAGAGCTACCCGTGGCACGCCGTGGAGGCGCACCGCCCGCCGGCCGAGCTGGACGGTGAGGTCGAGCTGGCCGTGTGCGGTGCCATCGTCCAGATCTGGGGCACCCAGAAGTGGGAGCGGGTCGGCATCGGCCGCACCGGCTGCCCGGAGTGCGCGCGCACCACCGCCGTCGACAAGCGGCTGATCACCGCCCGCTGACCGCTCAGCCCTTCTCCGGCCTGCGGCCGCTGATCGCCGACAGCCCGGTCACCGCGCGCCCCACGATCAGCGCCTGCACCGAGTCGGTGCCCTCGAAGGTGAAGATCGCCTCCATGTCGGCGTGGTGCCGGGCGACGTGGTGGTCCAGCAGGATGCCGTCCCCGCCGAGGATGTCGCGCGCGTCGGCGACGATCGCCCGGGCCTTGGCCGCGTGGTTCATCTTCGCCAGCGAGGCCATCGCCGCGGTCATCCGGCCGGCGTCGGCGAGCTTGGACAGCCGCCAGCACATCAGCTGCATCGCGGTGATCTCGGCGAGCATCCGGGCGAGCTTGTCCTGCACCAGCTGGAACCCGGCGATCGGCTGGCCGAACTGCTCGCGGCGCAGCGCGTGGGCCAGCGCCAGCTCGTAGGACGCCGTCGCCAGCCCCAGCGCCCGCCACGCCACGGTGTAGCGCGTGCGGTCCAGCATCTGGGAGACGTCCTTGAACGAGTGGCAGTTGGCCAGCTTGTTCTCGACCGGCACCCGGACGTCGGTGAGCGTGATCTCCGCCTGCCACACCGCGCGCAGCGCCGTCTTGCCGGTCATCACCGTGGCCTCGTAGCCGGGGCTGCCCTTCTCGACCACGTAGCCGCCGACGGCGCCGTCCTCCCCGCGGGCCCAGATGATGACGTAGTCGGCGATCGAGCCGTTGCCGATCCACTTCTTCTGCCCGTTGAGCACGTAGGCGTCCCCGTCGCGGCGGGCCGAGGTCTCCAGGGCCACCGCGTCGGAGCCGTGCGCGGGCTCGGTGAGACCGAACGCGCCGATCTTCTCCAGCCGTGCCATCTCCGGCAGCCAGCGCTCCCGCTGCTCCTCGTCGCCGAGGACCGCGATCGACTGCATCGCCAGGAAGCTGTGCACCCCGTTGAAGGTGCCGATGCTGCCGTCGGCGCGGGCCAGCTCAGCGGCGACCAGGCCGGCGGCGACGTTGCTCATCCCGGGGCAGCCGTAGCCCTCGATCGTGCCGCCCACGATGCCCAGCCCGGCGAGCTTCTTCGCCATCGCCAGCGGGAAGTCGGCGCGATCCCAGTAGTCGTTGATGTGCGGCGTGACCTCTGCGTCGCAGAAGGCGCGCACCCGGTCGCGGAGCTCGATCTCGGCGGGCTCGAGGAGGTCCTCGACGGCGTAGAAGTCGGGGGTGTCGGCGGTCACGACCCCGAACGTACGGCGAACTGCGGGATGCTGCCCGTCGTGCACGTCCTCATCGCACCCGACTCGTTCAAGGGCAGCCTCGACGCCGACCGCGCCGCCGAGGCGATCGCCGACGGCGTGCGGCGGGCCCGGCCGGAGGCCGAGGTGGTGCTGCGCCCGGTCGCCGACGGCGGGGAGGGCACGGTCGCGGCGGCGCTGCGGGCCGGGTACCGGCCCCGGACCGCCCGGGTCAGCGGACCCGACGGCCGGCCGGTCGACGCGGTGTTCGCCCTCGACGGGACGACGGCGGTGCTCGAGCTCGCCTCGGCGGCCGGGCTCGGGCAGCTGGCGCGGCCGGCCCCGCTCACCGCGACCACGTACGGCGTCGGCGAGCTGGTCCGCGCGGCGCTGGACGCCGGAGCCCGGCGCATCGTGCTCGGCGCCGGCGGCAGCGCCACCACCGACGGCGGCGCCGGCCTGCTGCAGGCGCTCGGCGTCGGGCTGCTCGACGCCGAGGGCCGGGACGTCCCCCGCGGGGGCGCGGGGCTCGCCCGGCTCGACCGCATCGACATGGGGGCGCGCGACCCCCGGCTGCACGAGGTCGAGCTGGTCGTCGGCGTCGACGTCGACAACCCGCTGACCGGCCCGGAGGGGGCCGCCGCCGTCTTCGGTCCGCAGAAGGGGGCGACCCCCGAGGACGTGGCGGTGCTCGACGCCGCGCTGGCCCGCTTCGCCGCCGTCGTGCGCCGCGACCTGGGCGTGGACCTGCTGGGGTGGCC
>NZ_SSXB01000191.1:0-491 GCF_021698995.1 Blastococcus sp. KM273129
CGCCTGGACCGCGGTGCTGCGCGACGCCTTCTGCACCGACGACCACGAGCGCACCGGCCTGTACCTCGGCACCCGCGACGGCTGCGTCTACGCCAGCGCCGACGAGGGGGAGACGTTCACCCTGGTGGCCGAGCACCTGCCCGACGTGCTCGTCGTGCGGGCGGCCCGGCTGCCGTGACGGGGGCCGGCGTGCACGTCGAGGTGGTGCTGCCGGGGTCGCTGGCCGACCTCGCGGGCGGGTCGCGGCACCTGCGGGTCGATCCGGACGGCGCCACGCTGGCCGCGGTCCTCGACGCGGTCGCCGCAGCGCACCCGGTGCTGGGCCGGCGGATCCGGGACGAGGCGGGCGCGGTCCGGCGGTTCGTCAACGTCTACGTCGACGGGGAGGACGTGCGCTGGCGTAGACGCAGCCGTCGCGGGTGCCGAGGTACAGGCCGGTGCGCTCGTGGTCGTCGGTGCAGAAGGCGTCGCGCAGCACCGCGGTCCAGGCG
>NZ_SSXB01000192.1:0-481 GCF_021698995.1 Blastococcus sp. KM273129
GTACAATATATCAAACAAAAATGAACGGGAGCGATTTATAATGATGACCATCCAGCAAAAAATGTATGAAACTACTGTAAAAGCAGTCGGCGGAAGAAACGGATATATCGAATCAGAAAGTCCAAAGCTGAACCTGACCATCAGCACCCCCCGCGAAATGGGCGGAGCCGGCGGCGAAGGCACCAACCCTGAGCAGCTGTTTGCAGCCGGTTATTCTGCCTGCTTTGACAGTGCGCTGAATATGGTTGCACGGCTCGGCAAAGTAAAAATCGAAGGAAGCGAAGTTACCGCTACCGTAAGCTTCGGTAAAGTTGAAGACGGCGGCTTCGGAATCGGCGTTAAGCTGGATGTGCTGGTAAAGGGCGTTGACCGCGAAACAGCCGAGAAGCTGGTAGAAGCTGCACATGGCGCCTGCCCTTACTCCCGCGCTACCCGCGGCAACATTGCAGTCGAGATAAATGTACTTTAATCTTCATTCCTG
>NZ_SSXB01000193.1:0-457 GCF_021698995.1 Blastococcus sp. KM273129
CCTACGGGAGGCAGCAGTGGGGAATATTGCACAATGGGCGCAAGCCTGATGCAGCCATGCCGCGTGTATGAAGAAGGCCTTAGGGTTGTAAAGTACTTTCAGTCGGGAGGAAGGCGTTGATATTAATACTATCAGCGATTGACGTTACCGACAGAAGAAGCACCGGCTAACTCCGTGCCAGCAGCCGCGGTAATACGGGGGGTGCAAGCGTTAATCGGAATTACTGGGCGTAAAGCGCACGCAGGCGGTTGATTAAGTTAGATGTGAAATCCCCGGGCTTAACCTGGGAATGGCATCTAAAACTGGTCAGCTAGAGTCTTGTAGAGGGGGGTAGAATTCCATGTGTAGCGGTGAAATGCGTAGAGATGTGGAGGAATACCGGTGGCGAAGGCGGCCCCCTGGACAAAGACTGACGCTCAGGTGCGAAAGCGTGGGGAGCAAACAGGATTAGATACCC
>NZ_SSXB01000194.1:0-443 GCF_021698995.1 Blastococcus sp. KM273129
GTCCTGCCAGTCCCCACGCGGGCGCTCCGCACGCTGCGGCCGGTCACCCTGCGGGCGGCGGTCCTGCCAGTCCCCACGCGGGCGCTCCGCACGCTGCGGGCGCTCGCCCTGGGACCCACCACGGGGGGCGGCCCCGCCAGTCCGACGATCGCCCTGGGGTCGCGAGCCACGCGACGCCGGCCGCCCCCGCCCGGAATCGGACCCGCCGGGGCCACGTCGCGGAGCAGTCATGATTTCGATTACCTCTTTGCTCGACGCCGCACACAGCCCGAACGGCCGGCGGCGGACATGGAAAAAGCGAACGGGGGTCAGAGCAACCGCTCTGACCCCCGTTCGGTGAAGTATGTCCGGCGGCGTCCTACTCTCCCACCCCGTCTCCAGGGCAGTACCATCGGCGCTGAGAGGCTTAGCTTCCGGGTTCGGAATGTTGCCGGGCGTTTCCC
>NZ_SSXB01000195.1:0-436 GCF_021698995.1 Blastococcus sp. KM273129
GCGTGCGGAGCGCCCGCGTGGGGACTGGCAGGACCGCCGCCCGCAGGGTGACCGGCCGCAGCGTGCGGAGCGCCCGCGTGGGGACTGGCAGGACCGCCGTCCCCAGGGTGACCGGCCGCAGCGTGCGGAGCGCCCGCGTGGGGACTGGCAGGACCGCCGTCCCCAGGGTGACCGTCCCCGTGGGGACTGGCAGGACCGTCGCCCGCAGGGTGACCGTCCCCGTGGGGACTGGCAGGACCGTCGCCCGCAGGGTGACCGTCCCCGTGGGGACTGGCAGGACCGTCGCCCGCAGGGTGACCGTCCGCAGCGCTCGGACCGCCCGCAGGGCGACCGTCCGCAGCGCTCGGACCGCCCGCAGGGCGACCGTCCGCAGCGCTCGGACCGCCCGCAGGGTGACCGTCCCCGTGGGGACTGGCAGGACCGTCGCCCGCAGGGT
>NZ_SSXB01000196.1:0-427 GCF_021698995.1 Blastococcus sp. KM273129
TCGACGGGCAGGTCGCGGGGTACGCGGAGTACCGGCGGCGGGGGCCGTCGGTGGCGTTCACCCACACCGTCGTCGAGCCGGAGTTCGAGGGCCGGGGCGTCGGCTCCGCCCTGGCACGGGGCGCGCTCGACGCGGTACGGGCGGAGGGGGCGTCGGTGCTCCCGTTCTGCCCGTTCATCCGCAGCTGGATCCAGCGCCACCCCGGCTACGCCGACCTCGTCCCCGAGGCCCGCCGGGCGCAGTTCGGGCTCGCGCCCGGCTGACCGGCGGAACCGTTTCCGCCGCCACCCCGTCCACCGGGCATGGACGCCGTTCCCGCCCGCCTCCTCGCCCCGGCCCTCGAACTCCGGCTCGACGACGGTGTGGGTGAACGCCACCGACGGCCCCCGCCGCCGGTACTCCGCGTACCCCGCGACCTGCCCGTCGA
>NZ_SSXB01000197.1:0-420 GCF_021698995.1 Blastococcus sp. KM273129
CCCCGAGCAGTCCTGTGCCTGCCCGCTGCTGGGGCCGCCGGCGGCAGCAGACGGCTACCGGCCCTCCACCGGCCAGCAGCGGTTCCTGCGGCTGCGCGACCGCACCTGCCGCCACCCCGGCTGCGGCGTACCCGCCGGCTGGGCCGACCTGGACCACGTCACCGCCCACAGCCAGGGCGGGGCCACCGCGTGCGAGAACCTGTGCTGCCTGTGCCGGCGGCATCACCGGCTCAAGACCTTCGCCCCCGGCTGGACCCACACGATCAGCGGCGACGGGGTGCTCACCGTCACCACCCCCACCGGGGTCACCCGCACCACCCGCCCACCGGGCTACCGCGTCCTCACCACACCACCCCAACCACCACCGGACCCGGCCGACCGGACACCCGATCCCGACGACGACCCACCACCCTTCTGACC
>NZ_SSXB01000198.1:0-417 GCF_021698995.1 Blastococcus sp. KM273129
CGCGACCGGTGGGCCGCGTCCGGCTGGGAGAACGGGGTGCTGGGCTACCCGACCACCGACGTCACCGCGCTGGCCGGCGGCGGGCGGTTCGCCCACTTCGAGCACGGCTCGATCTACTGGACGCAGGCCACCGGCGCCCGGATCGTGACCGGGGCGGTGCGTGACCGGTGGGCCGGCGGCGGCTGGGAGACCGGCGCGCTGGGCTTCCCGACCACCGACGTGCTGCCGCTGCCCGGGGGCGGGGCGTTCGCCCACTTCCAGGGCGGCTCGATCTACTGGACGCAGGCCACCGGCGCCCGGATCGTCTCCGGTGCGGTGCGCGACCGGTGGGCCGCGTCCGGCTGGGAGAACGGGGTGCTGGGCTACCCGACCACCGACGTCACCGCGCTGGCCGGCGGCGGGCGGTTCGCCCACTTC
>NZ_SSXB01000199.1:0-412 GCF_021698995.1 Blastococcus sp. KM273129
CTGGAACTGGTCGCCGACATCTGGGCCGCCGACGCCCGCGAGGCCCGGCACGCCGCCCAGCGCGCCGAGGCCATCGCCGCGCTCGCCCGCCGCCGCTCGATCGAACGCGACCGCGACTTCGGCCCGCTGGGTGGCCCGGGCCGCGACAGCCGGCTGCGCCGCTCGACGGTGCTGGCCCAGGTCAGCCAGACCTTCGTGACCGAGCTGGCGCTGGTCCGCAGCTGCTCCGAAGCCGAGGCCGAGGCCCTCGCCGTCGAGTCGATCCTGCTCACCACCCTGCTTCCCGGCACCTGGGACGCCCTGTTCGCCGGGCGCATCGACGTGCGCAGGATGCGCGCCCTGGTCGACCTGCTGTCCACCGCCCGGCCCGAGGTGGTTGCCGAGGTCGAGCGCCGCGTCCTGCCCCACGCCG
>NZ_SSXB01000200.1:0-411 GCF_021698995.1 Blastococcus sp. KM273129
GCCGAGGCACGGGAGCAGTGGCTCGCGGTCTTCGCCCGCGACCGCGCCGACCTCGGCCCCGCACACGCCGCCCGGCTGGCCGCCGCCGAAGCCACCCGCCACGCCACGCCCCGACCGCTGGACCAGTCGCCCGCCGACTACGTCACCGCGCATGTGGAACTGGCCTACGCCACCACCGCGCACGGCATCCAAGGCGACACTGTGACCGCCGCCCACCTGGTGGTCGGCGAGGACACCGGCGCGGCCGCGGCCTACGTCGGGATGACCCGCGGCCGAACCGCCAACACCGCCCACCTCGTCGCCGACGACCCCGCCGAGGCACGGGAGCAGTGGCTCGCGGTCTTCGCCCGCGACCGCGCCGACCTCGGCCCCGCACACGCCGCCCGGCTGGCCGCCGCCGAAGCCACCCGC